>JAAXQB010000091.1 GCA_012329085.1 Methanosarcinales archaeon
AATATTTGGAGTTAATACAGGAAATCGAGATAAGGCAGAAACAGTAGTAAGTGATATGCGAAGCCGAATACAAGCAGTAGAATATAGAGCAGCAGGTCATCCAGAACCACGGGTATTATTGATGTTAGACCCAGCTTGGGGATTTTGGTCAGGAGGTACAGATACTTTCATGGATTGTATGATTGATATTGCAGGAGGAAGAAATTGGCGTACAGATACAGGTTGGGTTAATGTAGGAATTGAATACTTACTAGCTGATCCACCTTGCATATTCATTGCAGTTGGTCCTTATTGTATGGATGCTGTTGGGACTCAATTTCCTAATTCTAGAGTATATAATTTAACTTGTAGTAGTATGACACAGAGACCAGGACCAAGAATTATATATCCCATTGAAGAAATGAATCGTTATATTCACCCATAAGCCATAATTGCAATACTTGGAACTTATTGCAAAAAAATGCATTAAAAATAATGCAAAAAAACATCCAATATGAGATTTTAATTTTATTATAAAATTAAAATTTCATAATTATTTTTTTACTATATACAAATGTTGTTTCTTAATATAGTATAAAAATTAGGTATTTCAAATAATCATAAATTTAAAAAATAAGAATATCATGATATAATATACAAACTATTTTTATATATTTTATGATATATTTCAATAGCAATGTAGTTTAATCAGTGAATTAAATAGTTATAGACTAAGAATTTAGATATATAATGAAAGCGTAGGGCATTGATTTTTTTAATTATGCATCTTTTTTATTACGAAATATATCCGATGCTATCCTAAATCATTTAATTCTACCAATAGCATGCTCTACCATAACTCTGGTATTATTAATGAATTTATTTTGTATTTTTTCAATACTCGTCAATTCTTTTCCTTTGAATTTTTTCTTTGTCATCATGATATTTATTTCTAAATAATTTTTTTTAAGGTCAATAAATCCCAAATCAATCTATAAAATCATATTTTTTATAGCTCATTTGGAACAAATGAGCGTTTGCTCATGATTGAACAAATGAGCGTTTGCTCATGATTGAACAAATGAGCGTTAGCATATAATTTATAAAATTATATACTGCGAGAATTTTTCATTTTTTTAAAAATCCATACTTAAAAAATAATGTAGGAGTTAATGGCATATGTATGCATTATTACTACAAAATTATACCAAAATTCTAAAAATTCTCCCTATGATACTCATTAATCGACTTAACCGTAATCTCCCCAGATTTCATAGCATCAATAGCCTCAGCAGATGCAATCGCCGCCTGAATCGTTGTAATATATGGCACCTTAAAATTAACTGCTGCCCTTCTAATCTCTGCACCATCTTTTTTAGATTGCCGCCCAGAAGATGTATTTATAATTAACTCAACTTCATTCCTTCGCATCATATCAATAACATTCGGACTGCCATCTCGTATCTTTTTCACAACTTCAATATCAATACCATTCTCTAAAAAGTGATTAACCGTACCAATTGTACCAAGTAATACAAGTCCAGATTTTTGCATCTTTCGTGCAACATCCACCATAAGCTCCCTATCCTCTTTCCGTACTGAAATAAATACCTTACCTGACAATGGAAGTAAATTATCTGCACTTAGCTGTGCCTTGAAAAATGCCCTCCCATAATTAACATCTATGCCCATAGATTCGCCAGTACTTTTCATTTCAGGTCCAAGCAATGGGTCTGAACCGGGAAGCTTATCAAATGGTAAAATCACTTCTTTTACAGACACATGATTTACAGTTGGCTCTCTATCGAATGGAACTCCCATGGTATTTAACGGATACCCAATTATAGACAATGCCGCAATCTTTGCAAGTGGAATTCCAACAGATTTTGATACAAATGGTATAGTTCTACTAGACCTTGGATTTGCTTCAAGAACGAACAATTTACCATCCTTTGTTGCCATTTGAATATTTAAAAGACCATTTATTTTAAGTGCCACTGCAATCTTTTTAGCATACACTCGCACCTTTTCAAGAATATCCTCTGATAGTGATTGAGGTGGAATAACACACGCAGAATCCCCAGAATGCACCCCTGCTTCTTCAATATGTTCCATAATAGCACCAATTATCACATCCTTACCATCAGACACTACATCAACATCAATTTCAATTGCATCTTCAAGAAAATCATCAATTAAAATCGGTCGCTCATGCGATACTTGAACTGCTTCTTCTAAATAATATTCAAGCTCATGTTTTTTATAAATAATTTCCATTGCTCTACCTCCTAATACATACGAAGGTCTAACAAGCACGGGATACCCAATACGATTTGCAATTTCTATGGCAGATTCTTTATTGGTGGCATATCCTGCATCTGGTTGTAATATACCATTATCTTGCATCAACTTATTAAATCGCTCTCTATCTTCCGCAGCATCCATATCAAATGGTGTTGTACCAAGTATTTTTGTATCAAGGTCGCCCCTTCTTTCAAGCTCTTTTTGAAGTGGCAATGCAAGATTTACAGAAGTTTGCCCTCCAAATTGCACAAGAACGCCATATGGTCGCTCCTGCTCAATCACATTCATAACATCTTCAAGAGTTAATGGTTCAAAGAAAAGTTTATCAGAAATATCATAATCTGTAGATATAGTTTCTGGATTGTTATTAATTATATGTGTTTCTATTCCCTTTTCACGAATTGCAGAAATTGCATGTACTGTGCAATAATCAAACTCAATACCTTGCCCTATCCTAATTGGACCAGATCCCAATATCAATATTTTTTTATTATCAGATGGCTTTAATTCACATTCAGACTCATAACAAGAATAATAATAAGGTGTTTCTGCCTCAAATTCAGCAGCACAAGTATCTACCATTTTATAAGTAGTTTTTATCCCCATCTCTCGCCTAATATCATTTATGGATTCTCGTGTTGTATTTGCTTTTTTTGCAATGTGTTCATCCATAAAACCCATTTGTTTTGCTTTTAATATAAGTTCATAAGACAAATTATCTTTATTCTCTTTTATTGCATTTTCTATGTCAATGATATTTTTTATTTTCTGTAAAAAGAATTTATTGATGCCTGAAAGAGAATGAATCTCATCTAATGAAAATCCAATCTGTATTGCATTATAAATAACAAAAAGCCTTTCATGTGTTGGAGTTTTTAAAAGAGTTTTTATTTCATTTTCATTCCATGTATTACTTCCAAAATATTTTGAATTATCTAATGAACGGATGGCTTTAAGTAGTGATTCTTCAATTGTTCTTCCAATTGCCATAACTTCACCTGTACTTTTCATGGCAGTTGTAAGAGTTGTATCTGCTCTTGCAAATTTATCAAATGGCCATCTTGGGATTTTTGTGACAATATAATCAATTGTAGGCTCAAATGATGCTGGTGTTTTTTTAGTCACATCATTTAATATTTCATCAAGAGTCATCCCTATTGCAATCTTTGCTGTAATTTTTGCAATGGAATACCCTGTTGCCTTTGATGCAAGTGCTGATGATCTGGATACTCGCGGATTTACTTCAACTATTACGAATCGATCTCCATTTACAGCAAATTGTATATTGCATCCACCTTCTATATCAAGTTCCCGTATAACTTTTATTGCAACAGATCTAAGCTTTTGATGCATATTGTCATTCAAAGTTTGAGATGGGGTGACAACTATCGATTCCCCTGTGTGCACACCCATTGGATCCAAATTTTCCATGTTACATATTACAATACAAGTATCATTCGAATCACGCATAACTTCATACTCATATTCAGTCCATCCAATCACACTCTCTTCAATAAGAACTTGATTTATACGACTTCGTCTAAGCCCCCTCTCTACAATCGTTAAAAGCTCTTCCTTGGTATGTGCAATTCCACCACCTGCACCCCCAAGTGTATATGCAGGTCGTATGATAAGTGGAAGTCCCAATTCTTCAATTATTTTTTCTGCCTCAGATATAGAAGATATTGCATAACTTTTAGGAACTTTTTCATCAATTCGATTCATTGTCTGTTTAAAAAGTTCTCTATCTTCTGTATTTTTAATAGCTTCAAGAGAAGTTCCAAGAAGTTTTACATTATGTTTTTTAAATACTCCAAGTTCTGCAAGTTCACTTACTACATTAAGACCCGTCTGCCCTCCAATTCCTGCAATAATACCATCTGGTTTTTCTTTTTCAATAATCTTTTCAATTGTTTTTGCATCAATTGGTTCAATATATACAGCATCTGCCATTTCAGGATCGGTCATTATTGTAGCTGGATTTGAATTTACAAGAACTACTTCAATTCCCTCTTCTCTAAGTGATTTACATGCCTGACTTCCTGAAAAATCAAACTCTGCCGCTTGCCCTATCGTAATTGGACCTGATCCTATAAGTAAAATTTTTTTAATATGCATATTTCTTGAAAAGATATGTGTTTGAGAAAGTCTTTGATTTAGAAAATTCTCGTGAGAATTTTCTTCTAAAAATTTATTCTTTGAAGAAATTTTGTTTTCGTTGTTATTTTTCATACACCTTCTCCAATCATTTTTTTAATACTATCGAAAAATATTTTTTCAGAATCAAGTGGTCCTGGATTTGCTTCTGGGTGATATTGCACACCAAATATATTCAAATTTTTGCATGATATGCCAGCTATTGTATTATCATTAAGATTCATATGAGTTATTTTTAAATCAGTGCCATCCAATGAATTTTCATCTACACAAAATCCATGATTTTGAGAAGTGATATATACTTTGTTTGATTCAAGTGATTTAATAGGGTGGTTTGCCCCTCTATGTCCGAATTTTAGTTTATATGTGCTACCGCCAAGTGCAAGTGATATTACTTGATGCCCAAGACAGATTCCTGTTATTGGAATTTTTCCTGTAAATTCTTGTACTGCTTTAATTGCATCTTTAGCTCTTATGGGATCTCCTGGTCCATTTGATAAAAAAAGCATATCTGGATTGTATGCTCCTATCATGGATGCAGATGTGTTTGCAGGTAATACTGTAATGTCAAATCCTCTTTTAATGAAGCTTTTTAAGATATTTTTTTTTATTCCAAGGTCTATAATTACAACATGCGGATTGTTATTAGATTGTTTACTTTTTATAGCACATTCAGAATGAATGTGCGTTGGAAAAAATCTTTGATTTTTGACTTGATATGGGCTTTTGCATGTGACTTGTGAAATAAGGTCAATATCTGATATGCGTGGCATATTTTTTGCAATCTGTACAGCTTTTTCTCCATCATCACTACCATTTATAAATGCTGCACGAATTATCCCCTGCTCTCTAATTTTTATTGTAAGCATTCGAGTATCTATGCCCTCAATTCCCGGAATTCCTTCATCTTTTAGAAATTTATCAATTGTTTTTAAATCGTTAAGAGGGGACTTGCATGCTTCTCTTACCACAAGTCCTTCTACTTTGATTCCATCTGATTGAAAATTGGTATTTGAAACACCATAATTTCCAATTAATGGATATGTAAACATAAGGATTTGCCCTTTGTATGAAGGGTCGGTTAATGCTTCTTCATAACCTGTATATTGGGTTGTAAATACAAGTTCGCCTTTTGAGACTCCTTCTGCACCAAATCCTGTGCCTTTTAAGATGGTGCCATCTTCCAAACCAATTACTGCATTCATTTTTATTAATTCCTATTTTTTATATTTTATGTACATTAAACACATGCTTTTATTGAGAACGATTTATTTTTAAAATTATGTATTTTATAAAATATTTTATTTTTATTTTATCTTCTGTAATATATATTACAATTTAGTGTTTGTTTTTAAATCTTATATCCGCAGATTACGCAGATTTTTTTTATCTTCTGTAATATACATTATAATTTAGTGTTTGTTTTTAAATCTTATATCCGCAGATTACGCAGATTTTTTTTATCTTCTGTAATATATATTATAATTTAGTGTTTGTTTTTAAATCTTATATCTGCAGATTGTGCAGATTACGCAGATTTTTTTATTACACACAATTTATAAAATTATGCATAGGGAGAATATTTTAATAGCTCATTTGGAACAAATGCGCATTATCTTAATTTTTCTAATTTTTCCCTAATTATATTGGATGATTTTAGTAATAAATCTTGTGATTTTTAAGTATAATGTAAGCATGATGGAAAATAATTCAATAAAATTTAATTTTTGATTGTATATGACTTTACAAGTTATATACTTAACATTCAATCTTTTCAGAATGGCGTTCAAAGAACTTTCCTTTTTTCTCGATAGTTGGATTTAATTCCTAATATAAATTGAATATATTCAATAATAGGCATTATCAAAAGATATAAATAGTTAAAACACGATTATTAACAAATTATTTTTAGGTGCAATATTTTGATGCGTGGGTCGATAGCTCAGTCAGGCAGAGCGATAGGCTCTTAACCTATCGGTCAAGGGTTCAAATCCCTTTCGACTCGTTCAATCAGTTCTTGCACCAGATGTAATCATACTTATAAAGGAGTAAAAGCAATTGAATCAATTAACTAAAAATGAAAAACAAGAATCTATAGAAATAAAAGATCAAACTCCCGATCCTACAATAACTGTCAAAAAAACACCTGAAAAAGAAAAACAAGATCGTATTATAGACATAGTAAAAAATGCAATGTCTGCAGTTATGGGCATAATACTTGGAGTTATAATATTCATTCTTTTTAGTATGACACCAACACCGTACGGATTTAACTGGTTTTCCACCATAGGAACAATAATCTTGGTATCATATGCAATACTAAAAATAGTATTTCCCTTCTTTGGAATTGACACAACTAAATTTGGATTTAAAGGATGGTTTTCTACTGAATTCATCGTTGTAGTTTTTTGTTTTATAACATGGACTTTTTTATTAAATTGAATGTTCTTTATTTTTTTCTAATTGTGTGTGTGCTTGATAAATATTTATTAGATATTTATTACATGCCATTATAATTTTTTTAATTTAAATTAAATTGAAAATGCAAACATAATTTAATTTTTAATAGCTCGTTTGGAACAAACGAGCGTTTGCACATTCAGAATGAATGGGCATTATTTGATTACTTTAAAATAAAAATCTATTTAAAAATTATGTTATTCACAATATGAAATAACTCGTTCATTTTTAAATATGTGTATATTTTTATGAAAAAATATCAATTATTTTAAATTATATTTGAAACATGAGTATTAAATGAAAAGTTCCAAATTTAGCATTAATATTAATAAATTATATTTTTTATTAAAATTCTAAAAGTAGAGAATATTTTTCGATATAGAACTAAAACAATTCTCGAAGGAAATATATACAACAGTGAAATTAACTATAAAAGAAAAAAAGGATAGATTTTAGCAAAATACATAAAAGATAGAATGGTGTTAATAAAAAATCTGCGAAAGCTTGCAGGTATAAGATTTAAAGAACAAACGCTAAATTATAATATATATACATAAAATAAAAAAATATGACACAATTCATTAATATATTTGAAAATAAAAGATTTTAAATGAGAATAGCAATTTTAAATAGAGATAGATGCCAGCCACGTCAATGCAGTCACGAATGTGAAAAATATTGCCCAAGAGTTAGAACTGGCGATGAAACCATTGTATTTGAAGGTGATAATAAACCTATATTTTCAGAAGAGTTATGTATTGGGTGTGGAATATGCGTCCATAGATGTCCATTTAAGGCAATCATGATTATAAATTTGCCTGATGCACTTGATAAACCAATTCATAGATATGGTGTAAACGAATTTGCATTATATGGACTTCCAATTCCTTCAAAAAAAAATATCGCAGGAATTCTTGGACCAAACGGTATTGGAAAAAGTACAGCCATTAAAATTTTATCAGGTACGCTCATTCCAAATCTTGGGCAGGAAAATAAAAAAGAAGGGGATTGGGATACTGTGCTTGAACATTTCGCAGGCTCTTATCTTTATGATTATTTTAAAGATCTTGCAGATGACAAAGTTAAAGTTTCTCAAAAGCCCCAATATATTGATTTCATTCCAAAAGTATTTAAAGGAAAAGTATGCGACCTTCTTGAAAAAACAGATGAAAGAGGCGTATTAGATGAACTAATATCTGACCTTGAACTAACACACATAATTAATAGGTCTGTTGCAGATTTAAGTGGTGGAGAATTACAAAGAGTTGCAATTGCGGCATGTGCAGCAAAGGATGCAGATTTATATTTTTTTGATGAATTAAGCCCATATCTTGACATATATCAGAGAATTAATTGTGTAAAAATTATACAAAATTTATCTTTGGAAAAATCAATTCTTGTAGTTGAACATGACCTTGCAATACTTGATATGCTTGCAGATATTATTCATGTGGGATATGGAGTTGCAGGTGGGTATGGGGTAATAACACCTCCAAAGAGTGTAAGAATTGGAATTAATCAATATCTTAAAGGATTTTTGAAAGAAGAAAATGTTAGAATTCGATCCGATGCAATTAAATTTGAAATTCACCCTCCAAGAATTGAAACTGATATTGACACTATTATTGAACATGGTGCCATTAAAAAGCAATATAAAAATAAAGATACGAGTACCAGTTTTTCACTTAAAGTAAATGCTGGCTCTTTAAAAGAAGGAGAAGTTATTGGAATTGTTGGACCAAATGGAATTGGAAAATCTACTTATTTAAAAATTCTTGCAGGAGAGATACAAGCAGATGAAGGAACCCTGGGTGCAGACCTTAAAATTTCTTACAAACCGCAATATATTAAAGCCGATATTCCTATACAAGTTAAATATTTTTTGCAGAAAGTTTCACCACAATTTCACACAAGTTATTATCAAGCAGAAATTTCAAATCCATTACAACTTGAAGTATTGTATGAAAAGCAAGTATCTGAATTAAGTGGCGGAGAATTGCAAAGAGTTGCAATTGCGGCATGTCTAAGCAAGGATGCTGACTTATACATTCTTGATGAACCAAGTGCACATTTAGATGTAGAGCAACGATCTCTTGCAACAAAAGCAATAAAGCGGTTTGCAGAAAATAATAAAAAGACTGCAATGGTTGTTGATCACGATATTTATATGATTGATATGTTAAGTGAAAGACTAATTGTATTTGAAGGGGAGCCTGCTATTTGGGGGGAGGCACATGGTCCATTTAGCATGCAAGATGGAATGAATAAATTTCTATCAAATCTTGATATTACTTTTAGAAGAGATGAAGATACGATTCGACCAAGAGTGAATAAAAAAAATTCTCGGCTTGATAAGGAGCAAAAAACAAAAGGTGAGTATTATTATTACAAGTATTAATGCAATAAAAATTTAATTTTTAAATGTGTGTTGTAAGCCAACAAAGGTAATTTAGATGTGCTGTTGTTAACTAAATTATGCTAAATAAAAAAATTAATTCTTATAATATTATTGAAATACATTTGCATTTATACATTGAATTGTTAAGCTATTAATAATTTTTATCAAATTTTGTCTATCAAAAATCAAAGATTTTTTCTAACGCACATTCATTCTGAATGTGCTATTAAAAATATATTTTAAGTGAGTTTTAATATAGATGAATTAATATTAACTATAACTAAGATTTAATGAAATGCCACCTCATTTTTTTTAAGAGTAAGCAAACGCTTGTTCGTTCCGAACGAGCTATCAAAAATCAAAGATTTTTTCATACGCTCGTTTGTTCCAAACGAGCTATTAAAATTTTCCTCTATGCATATAAAATATCAATCTTTCATAGATGAATGATTTTTAC
>JAAXQB010000304.1 GCA_012329085.1 Methanosarcinales archaeon
CTTTTAATAGGAATTGAAAAATTTTCTGTTTTGGTTTCCTCTTAATCAGAGGAAAGCAAAAACGCTCTATTTTTAATCGCAAAAGGGCAAAAATTCCTTCCCCCTAGACCCCTTTTTTTGCCCGCCTGCTTCTTGGCTTTGCCAAAATTTTTTTTAGAAGCCGACGGGCTACAAAATCAAGGGCGGTGGGTGGGTTTAGAAATTATATTCTTTTCATTTGGCTAATTATTATATTAGCCAAATCTCGTTTATTTATCAAGTATTGATCCCACTTATTTGACTCCTTCTTTTTTCTTCCTGCAACAAATCCGTATAATCTGCCCTTATTTAGGCTATTTGCCATTTTGATAAAATCTGGAGCTGGCACAAACCAAAGGTAATCCCATAGATCACCTTCTTCGGTATCGAAAAAACAAAAAATGATAGCCATTGAATAATTGTCTGCCATTGACATTGATTTTGTTGTTGCTACAAAAACTCCATCAGGATTATCTCCAAATCTGCTTTTGATTTGAATATACATTGTTTTAAGATTTCCTTTTTCTTTTACTATCAAATCAATACCCTCATCATCGGAAAGCGGTTTGTAGCAAGAAAGTATAGTGTCGCCATAAAGTGTGATAAGTTTGGCAATTCTTGTTTCTGCGATATCGCCTTTTTGTTTAGAAGAGATATCTTTAGAAATTTTGTAAATCGTTTCTTCTTTTCTTTCTTTTATCTTCACCCTTTTTACTTCTCTAAACTCAGGATTTAATCCAAATGTTGATGGTGCAGTTTTAATAAATCGAGACTTCTCTTTCTTTGTGTTTATATCAACGACTAGCTGGGCATTCATTGTCGCTTCCGGGGTTTTCCCGGCAGTTTTAAGCCAACCTCGCTGTAAGGCGATTTTTGTAATTTCTTTACTGTGTAGCGGCTTGCCCACTTCTTTTAAAATTTGGTAGGCAATATCTTTAAATGAATCCATAATTTAAGAAAGTATTTTATTTTCTAAAGCTTCCTCGAATTCTTTTTTTAATTTTTCGTTGTAAAAAGGCAACCCCATTAGTTTAAAGTGTTTATTCTCAAATTTCAAATCCGTATCTGCCTTATTTTCTATCTCAAGCAAAAATTTTTGCTTCCAGCCTTCTTTTGAATTTTCAAACTTACCCTGCCTATCTTTAAATTGATCTCCTTTTGGTTCAATGAAAATCTAATCGTGCGATATCCTCATCAGTCAGTCCATATTTTTTGAGCATTTTTTCGTTTCTTAAAAAAGCGCCTCTTTCTTGATGATCGTTTTCTGGGTGATAATCAATAATTGAATCGGCATAGCTGGAAAACAAAACTTCCCAATCCTTTTTATTTATTTTTTCTACCTCTATTGAAAGTTCCCATTTTTTAATAAAATCCAACAAAGCATTCATAGCGCCTGCATTCGTTATGGAAAACATTCTGTCGTGCGGCTCCAACCCAACAGATTGTAAAATTTTTGCAGCGTTCATATCTTCTTATTTTTTCCAAATTATATGTCCATTAATGTCAAACTTCTCATAGACATTTAAAACTTCTTCACAGAATTTTTTAGTTTTTTCATCCCCAATTTTTATAGACGCTTCCCAAAGCCGAATAAGCATTTTCTTACCGCTTTCTGTTTGTCCATAATTCTTCTTTCTAAAATTACAAACAGAACATAGTGTTTGTCCATTATCCACCACCGCTTTTCCTCCTTTATCTTTAGGGACTCTATGATCTGCGTGCAATTCGCATCCCTCATCTTGTCTTCTGCCACATTGCACGCATCGATAATTATCTCTTTTAAAAATTTTCTTTTTCTGTTCTAAAGTAAAATCTTCCAAGTTTCTTTGTTTAACCGTATCAGGATCATAGCGATAAATCCCTTTTTTAACCTTTATTAAAAAACCAATTTCATGAAGATTTCTAATTGATCGCCAAGTGTCTCTCGGTTTCTTTTTATAAAGTCGTTTATATTTTACTTCAACCCAATCGACAACTGGACCATGAGGTATATCCTCTTTTGGATGGGCCTTAAAATATTCAATTAACAAATCTTTGATTGATTTTTTCTTTTTCATAGAATTATTTTATTAAATTTGGTTGATTAATTTTTGCTTCCTGGCGCAATCTTTTTATTGCTATATCACAATAATCCTTATCTATATCAACTCCTATTCCTTTTCTTTTGTTTAAATACGCGGCGATAAGAGTAGAGCCGCTTCCCATAAATGGATCTAAAACTATATCGTCAATAAAGCTAAATAACTTTATACAACGTTTTGGCAGTTCAACTGGAAATGGCGCAGGATGCCCGCCAGCTCCCTTTTTACTTTGCCCAGGAAAAGTCCATACTCCGTTTGTCCAATCCATAAACTCCTGTTTTGTAATATCATTTTTTCTGCTACCGTTAGTTTTTTTCCAGCTATCTTTGTATAAAACCAGAATTAGCTCTACTGGAGCAATAACATATGGAGCTGACGCGGACATAAAGGATCCCCAGGCGGTGCGACGGGATATATTGCCTTCATTCCAAATAATTGTTGAGTGGTATTTCCACCCAACATCTTTAGCTATTTTTGTAATATCCGCTCCAACTGATTTTTGGCCGCCTTTATTTTTATCAAGCGGAATATTCAATAAAAAACGCCCGTCGCTTTTTGCCAAATCAAAACATTTTTTAATCCATTTTTCAGTAAATTCCAAATAATCCTCATAAGTTAAATTATCGGCATGAGAATTATAATGAATATCCACATTGTAAGGCGGTGAGGTAATAATCAAATCAACATAATTATTCGGCAAAGTTTTAAATTTTAAAATATCATCTTTATAAATTACAATATTGTCAGCTTTAAAATAAGCTCCATAATTCTGTTGCTCGGTTTTATTAGTTTTAATTGTTGCGTTGATAGACATAATTTAATTATACCATAAAATAGCTTAGTTGTTTTAAATCTTCATTGCCTCGTAGCATTGTTTTGACTTGGCGAAAAAAAGCAATAAACGGGTCGGTCGGCTTTTTTTAAAATCTCTTGTGGGTTTATTGCTTTTTTTGAAATCAAATTGAGCAATTTTTGAGAATGTTTGAAAATTCGCAATAGAAAAAATCTTGCATATCTTGATTTTTTATTTTTGAAATTTCAGAAAAAAGAAAAGCAAGTTTTCTTTTTTCTTCCGGCTTAAACCAATAATCAATCTTTTCATGTTC
>JAAXQB010000379.1 GCA_012329085.1 Methanosarcinales archaeon
AAAAGCTTCTATTGATATTGAAATTTAAGTAAAATGGAATGCAAAAAGTTGATAGATTTGGGTGAATTATTCAAGATAAAATGCATTTGAAAAGCGAATAACGCTCGTTCGTTCCGAACGAGCTCTAGAAGAGAATAAGCGGCTTGAAAATTAAAATTTATGTGTAATTTTTGTGTGTAAATTTTAAATTTGTTGATTTGATAGAGTTTTGGGACAGCCTGTTTAAAAACTTTTTTAGTATCCGCTTCAAATTAGAGGGTAAATAGATCAAATGTGAGCCTGATATATTATATTCAGTTTCGGCCACTTAATATCCAATGGCAACTAATATTGTTTTGAAATAGAACGAATATTTAAATAAATGATTTAGACAATATAAATATATACTTTACCATACTTTTTGAAAGGAATGCCTTTTTTATAATAAAAATAATTAAGATGCCGAGATAAAGCTCATTCGTTCCGAATGAGCAAACGCTTGTTCATTCTGAACAAGCTGTCGAAAATCAAAGATTTTCTCATACGCTCATTCGTTCCGAATGAGCTGTCAAAAAGTTCCCTGGGTATATAATTTGTAAAATAAATTTTATAAATTACATACAATAAAAAATATTGGCATATATTTATATTGTTAAAATTTCTATTAATGAAATAAGATATAGTAAATACAATGCAAAGATTGTATTAAACTCATCATTCTTTAATCGGTTCATGGAAATCAGCAAGTTTTACCATTTTGCTCATCCCATTATTATATCGTATTATTAGATTCCGTTTTTCAAGATTATATAATGTCCTTGAAAGAGTAGAAGCAGGAATTTCTGTTCTTGTTGAAAGTTCAGATTGGTTAATTTCGCCTGCTTTTAACACTTCTTTTATAATTATTTGATCTTTATCTTTTAAAACTTTAATAATGTGTTCAATATTAGGGGCTTCAGTATTTTGTTTTAATGTTGTGGGAGAACTTAGTGCATTTCCATTTTGATAAATTGATTGCATTGTTTGAAATGGTTCTTTATTTACAAAATCGATATTTTGACTTGGATTAAAATCATTATCAATTTTACTAGTTTTGTCGAGAGAAGATTTGTTTGATTGAGTGACTTTTGAATCTATTTTTATGGATGCATATAAATATACTACATTTGCCCCAATCATAAAAGAAGATAAAGAGGCAACAATAACATCAATTTTTGTGTATATATTTGGAATTTGCTCTATACGAGTTGTATCTCCTTCGATTATCAATTGTATTGTTGTGGGCACCATCACTGTTGAAAAAAATATTGCTGTAGCTAATATCAATAAAATTGCCGATAATATTACTTTTTTTGTTAAAAACATTTCAATCATCAACTCTTATTTTTTATAAAATACGAGAAATTAAAAATTAAAAAATTTCTCTTGGCATATAACTTTACAAGTCACATACAATTGAAAATCTTTGATTTTCATTGTATGAACTTCAAATGATTTATATTAATTGAAAACACAAGTTTTTCATTACATAAATTTTAAAAATGTTTTGATTTATATGAATCGAAGAATATTTCAAAAATTTGGAATTTAAATGTTATTATAGTTCATCCTTATGTGTTTTATAATCATATCATTCACTATCGTAGTTCCCATCATCATATTCTTCATCGTATGACTCGTCATTATCCTCGTCATTATATCTATCATCATACTTTTCATAACTATATTCTTCACCATCATATTTCCTATCATCATATTTTTCACTATCGTATTCCCCATCATCATATGTTTCAAGCTCAAATTTTTTATCATTGTTAAAACCATGCCAAAACTCTCCACTCCAATATACATTATTAAAATAATACTCATAATCTTTATCCCAATATTCATTGTTAAAATCATGCCAAAATTCTATATGGGGGTATTCATTTTGATAAAATTGTTCTTCAATATTAGCAATTGGTGGGCTAATTCGTAGGATTTGTTCTTTACATAGATTTATGTGTATAAAATACATCACGCGCGTTTCATTTATTTCTGCCATAATGGCAATTGATGCCATAGAATCCATATTATCACCAATGTTGACATTATGTAAAAATAGAGGGGACATATCTAAAATATAAAGTTCATCATACATTTGTACAATATTTCGAAAATCCTCACTTTTAAAAAAAATGTTTCTTGTTTGATTCACATCATATTTTGTAAAATCCATTTGATTTACGGGGATCAATTCTAAAGATTCTTGTGGCACTAAAGGTTGTGGTTCTATGGGTGCTAATTTTAATTCTTTATGGTCATCCATATATAAGTCATATGAACTCCATTTTCCTTCAATTTCAATATGAATGTCTGATAAACTTTCTATTTTTCTTAAATTATGCCCATTTAGTTCTCCTGCTATCCATATATCTTCACTTATAGGCTCATTAATAAACGCCATTGCTACAATGCCTACACATACACCAATTATGAAAAAAATTGATAAAATGGAAATTTTTTTTATTATGTTATTTAGATTCATTATATCACAATACTTATTTTTTTTAAATGTGTGTTCGAGAAATTAAATTTTTTTCTCTATATGGCAATTTTTACAAATTATATGCAGTTAAAAAATATTTGTTTTTCAACAATTTATTCATGCTGAATTGATAATATTTCAACTCTGTATGCGATGAAGTAATTGCAAATCTTTAATTTATGGTATAAAGAAAATCAAACACTTTTGATATATTCTTGGGCAGAAGTATAAGTGTTAAAGGTAATTTTTTTTAAAATTATAATATATTTATGCCATTGCATCTATATTAAATTTACTGTATTTGTAGTAAAAATTATGAAAAAATGAACGAATGTTCGTTTATTTTCATTTATTTTACCTTCTCTTGATACAGAATATGTATTATATCATATGTCCATATAATATGTTATGCAGAGGTAGTCATATGACTTAATTGTAAAGTATATGCTGAAAGAAATTTCTAATTTTTCGAATTATTTTATTTAATGTATGACATCAATTAATCATTATATTTTTCAACTATATATGTTTTTAAATTAAGCTAAAATCTAAATAATTTCTTATTTAGATTTTAATAGATTATTTTAATCATTTAGGCTGTCACATTTTCTTATTATGTATAACTTATAAAATTATATACTAAATAAGCATATTATTTTGATGTGAGTTAGAGAAAATTTCAATAGCTTATTCTCGAAGAGAATAAGCGTAATCACTCATTCTTCCAGAATGAGTTTAAGAAAATCTTTGATAGCTCATTCGGAACGAATGAGCGTTATTCGACAGCTCATTCAGAATGAATGGGCGTTATCTCGCATATCACCTCCTTTAAAATATAAGGTCAATAGTTCACGCTATACAACACATGCACCATTACATGTGTTACAACTCTATATATGGTGGAAGAGCTATAATAGCTATTCTGGAAGCGTGTTTCAAAAAATGGAATGTATTCTAAAAAATGAAATTGCATATAAAAAAGAAATGTGATGATGATTTAAGTTATAGTTTAAATAATACCCAACATCAATTAATAAAATATTTTATTTAATGATTTTTCAATTTAATTTTATAAATTATATGCTAACGCTCAGAATGTTCAATCACGAGATAACGCTCGTTTGTTCCAAACGAGCTATAAAAAAACATGTTATTATACATCTTAAATGCTATAATCAACCATATTCAAAAAAAATCATAACACACTATATTTAAACAACCCACTCCATTTTTCAATAAGCTTATTAACCCTTATCATACTTTTTTGGTCAATTGGTAAAAAAAGAACAGCCTCTGGTTTTTTTGATACTATTTCAATCAAAAAATCATCAAAATGTGATTGGATAAACTTAAAATCACTCACAATAGCAACAGGTTCTCTTTTATAATTTTTTGTAAAATTAATTACAGAACTTATATTAGTGCCACCTTTTGCTTTAATTTTAGTAAGGTCTTCAATAGAAATTTCTTTTGAATATGTTGCAAATGCGATTATTTTGGTCTTTTTTTTAAAATATTTGTGTAGCGTATTAGCAATTATTTTTGCAGAAATCATATATTCCATCATACTATTTGATGCATCAATTATAATCCATACAGTATCATGCTCTACTCGTTCTCTTTCAAGCCATCTATTTCGAGATTCGAAAAATACAATTCTTTTTTTATCAGATAGTGAAATATTATTTCTAAATCTTTTTATAAGTTTTGGCTTCTCTATACCAAGACCAGTGCCAATAAGATTTGGAAGTTTTAAACTTTTAGAATAAAAGAGATCATTTTCACAAAAAATAAATTCATCAACTCCGCATCCTGTTGATTTTCCAGCAACTTTTTGAGTTAGCGTTTCTTTTGAAAATTCAGATGCTTTTTCTTCTTTGAGCGATATGGGGGAATGTTCATGCAAAAGATCTGTATTTTTTGCCATTTCTTCCCATACTTTTTTATCTGACCTCAAAAAAGCATTATTTAAAACTTCGCTAAGTTCCATAATACTTTTTATAAATGCTTTAAATCGTTTTTGTATAAGATTATTTGAGCCTTCTTTTATAAAATACTTACATTCGTTAAATTTATCATATCGATGAATTATATTGAATGTTTCATCTTCTACGGCATCTATCGAGTGCCTTGAAAAAAGAATAAGTGCTGTTGTAAGATATGCATCCCTTTTCATTTGAGGAGGAAGTGAATTTAATAATAAATCATTATGTGGCTTAAATTGAGTCATATCAAAATCTAAATTTATTGTATAATTGGAAATAAGATTTATTGCAAAATGAATGACTTCTTCATCAATATGAAATCCAAGAAAAAAATTTCTATCACTTATTTTTTCAGAGTGTGATACTTCTCTATGTGCCGCTATTATATAATCGATATATTTAAGATGTGCTAGTTCATGTAAAACTAAAAACTTAGCAAAATATGTTGGAGCTTTTATATATATTTCTGCTCTTTTTGAAGCACTGAATGCATTAATATAAAAAGAAGTGTCATCTAAGCTTGTTTCTATATATTCAAGTTTTATATTATAGTTCTCCACAGATCTATCAATAATTTTACTTAAAGTATTTAACATTATTTTTTTATTTCAATATTTTTTTTAATAGAATAAAGTTATAGACTCAATAACTTTACTTACCATATTTAAGATTATTTTAGTTTTAGTCTTTGATTTAATGAAAAAGCCTTATCTATTTTTTAACTCCTCTTCAAGAGTTATAGTGGCAGTGCTTATTATTTCTGATTGTTTATCCTCATCCATATTTGCAATCTTTGCTCTAATTGAGTTTTTAAAATGTTCGATTGCAATTTCCTCATTTATTGTAGTCCCAAGTAAATATTCAAGTGCTAAAAGGTCAAAAGTTGAAAGATATGCTCTCGGGCCAATTGCTATACCAAGTTTTCTCAATACTCGTGTTGTAGATACTATTGGAACAAAATATTGCTCTAAACTTTGAAATGCTTCTTTGTAATAATAATGTATATGCTGTTTTGCAATTTCAAATTCGGTCTCTTCATTTGGATAATTTATAATTATTCTTGCATTAAATCTATCTAATATATGTTGAGGAATATCTGTAATTCCTGATATATCATAAGGATTCATAGTTGCAATTATATTTGCTTTGAGTGGTTTTGTTATCGGAGTTTTTGGAAAAGATACCTGCCACTCTGCCATAATTTCAGTAAATGTAATTAAAGTATATTCACTAAATCTATTAAATTCATCCACATATATAACACCAGGGTATTTATCACCATTGGCTTTTAACAAAGGCCCATCAATAATATCTGCTATACCATCTTTATATTTTTGGATGTCGATGTCTCCAATAAGATCACTTGGTATTGCATCGTGACTTCCTGTAACTCTCACATATGGTATGGAATTGAGTTCTTTTTGCAATTTAGAAACCATATTTTTTACAGCAAGAGTTTTAGCAGTTCCAGGTGCACCCTCGACGAGTAGATTAAATCTTATATTTGATTTTACGGATTCTGCAAATAAATTTAAATATCGTTTAAGTTCTTTTTGTCCAAGTATTTTAAGTTCTGCCATGTGTGGTTTTGTATCAATATATTCTATTTTTATAGATTGTTTAAGAATGATGTGCGCATGAGTAAATTTTTGATAGCTTATTCGGAAAGCTCATTCGGAACGAATGAGCGTAATCACTCATTCTTTCAGAATGAGTTTAAGAAAATCTTTGATTTTCGAACGAATGAGCGTTATTTGATTTTAATGAAAAATATGTGCTATTTTAAAATTTATCTTGTACAACATGTACATTCAATGTACTATTTATGATTTTCTTTTTGAGCCAGATTATGACAAAATTTTTAATAACATTT
>JAAXQB010000367.1 GCA_012329085.1 Methanosarcinales archaeon
AAATAAAATGGATGCAAATCAATTATGGAGTAATGCCCATTCAGAACGAATAACGCTTATTTGTCCCAAATGAGCTATCAAAGATTTTCTTAAATTCATTCTGAAAAGTTTGAGTGATTACGCCCATTCGTTCGAAAATCTCTGATTTTCGAACGAACGAGCGTTCGCTCGTGATTGTACAAATGAGCGTTATCTCGTTTTTCGTTTGTCTATTTATTTCCATTAACAATTAAGAGGGACTGTATCATTTATGAATAATTCACTAGATACAATATTTCAAACATTACTTGAAAACAAATCAATTTTTAAAAATAAAGAATTTTTAAGGGCATCATATACACCTGATTCCTTATTGCATCGAGATGATCAGATAAATAATATTGCAACAGTGTTAGTATCTGCTCTTCGAGGAGACACGCCTTCTAATATTTTGATATATGGGAAAACAGGAACTGGAAAAACTGCATGCACATGTCATATTGGTACCAAACTTGAAAAAATGGGTAAGGAAATGAACATACCATGTACTGTAATATATATAAATTGTGAAGTGATTGACACACAATATCGATTATTAGCAAATCTTGCACGGCAGTTTGGGGAGGATATTCCCATGACTGGTTGGCCCACAGACCATGTATTTGAAAAATTTAAAGAATCTATTGATGGCAAACCATGTGTTGTTACTATAATATTAGATGAGATTGATAAACTCATTAAAAAAGGAGATGATGTATTATACAATTTATCTCGTATAAATTCAGACCTTAAAAATTCCAAATTAAGTATAATTGGAATTTCAAATGATTTGAAATTTACAGAGTTTTTAGATCCAAGAATTCGAAGTTCCCTTGGAGAAGAAGAAATTGTATTTCCTCCATATGATGCAGAACAATTAAGCGATATATTAAGGCAACGCGCATCAATATCATACACTGATGCAGCATTGGATGATATGGTAATTCCATTATGTGCGGCATTTGCAGCTCAAGAGCATGGGGATGCAAGAAGGGCACTTGATCTTTTGAGGGTAGCAGGAGAACTTACTGAACGAGAAAGTTCACCTAAAGTTTTAGAAAAACATGTGAGGAAAGCACAAAAAAGAATTGAATTTGATCATATAAATGAAGTTTTAAAAACTTTACCAACTCAAACAAAACTTGTGCTTTATAGTGTGTTATTATTAAATAAGAATGGAAATAATACAATTACAACAGGTGAAATGTTTAACACTTATGTGCAATTATGCAAGATAGTAGATGTAGATGATTTAACGCAAAGAAGAGTTGCAGACTTAATGTCTGAATTGGATATGCTTGGGATTGTGAATGCAAGAGTTGTAAGTAAAGGTAGATATGGCAGAACTAAAGAGATTTCACTTAGTGTTTCTGCTAAAAATACACAAAAGGTACTTCTTGAAGATTATAGATTAAAGCCACTTGAAACTTATAATTATATTTCTAACACTTAAATGCGTATTTAATTTAGAACAATATATTTATTAATATGCGTTTATCTATTGCCTTTTATTATTAAAGGATGCAAATTAAGTTAAATGTGATGTAAATTATAAATGTATAGAATTAACTGTATTGTTACACATTTAATTTTAAATTTAAAATTAAAATTTGCAATCATTTGTAAAAAATTAAAATATTATTCAACTCATCTGAATGGCACATAGTTATTTTGAGCGTGATTCCAAAGATTTCATAGAATATATGTGCCTTTTTAAGTATATATTTTTAAGAATGGGCGTTTAGCATATAATTTTACAAATTACATACTAACGCTCGTTTGTTCCAAACGAACTATAAAAAATATATGCAATCGATTATTTTATTAACATCGATTTTAATATGCTAAATGCGCATTTATTACAAATAATTCATTCAAGTAATAATCGTATATGCCCAATATATGGAATTCTATGCCTTGCAATACCAATAATCCATTCTTCTTTTATTGGTTGTTTGTAACTTATATTTACTTTTTGATCAATTTGAACATTTGTTATAGGATTGTCCCCTTGTGTAATATATCCACTGTGCGGTGCAGGAGGACCATTTTGCCACATGGGTTCTCCAACTTCTACAAATTCAACAGCTCTATGTAGTATCGGCGTCACATATTTATCTCCAAATGGTTTAAATAATATCACATCCCCTTGTTTATTGAATTGGGTATGTTCTTGATTTAAAATTACATATGTTCTTTCGATATTTTCAATAAATATAATGTCACCTATGTCAATATTAGGTTCCATGCTTCCAGATTCTACAACTACCATCGGCATCCAAGATCCATACACAATTTGGAATGCAAACATGATAACTGATAATATAATTAATGAGATGAATATATCCTTTATTAACATTACAAAGAAATTTTCACTCTCTTTAAATTTTTTAATAGTGTTTTTTAAATTCATGGGATTCTATTTATAATATATGAGATGGCTCATATATAAAACATTCTTCGATATTAGATGTATATTGCGATTATAATGTGCTAAATGTTTAATTTATGGTGGTATTATATTTTAAATATAAAATTTATTGCCATATGTTGAACATAAAGCACAAAAAAATAACATGCTTAATACTAATTCTAAAAGAGCACGATGTTCAAAGAATTTTTTTCTTTTTTTTCATTTCCCGTAATCGCATAAATTTTAAAAACTGCATTTACTAAAAAATAATTAAGAAAAATTTAATAAGTATAATAAAATACAACAAAATATAATAAATTCAACACACTATTAACCATGATGAATAAAAATGATTTTAGAAATATAATTATGGAGTCGGGATATTTTATAAGTCCTGAATTAGATGAATTGATATCAACTTGTAGCACACCATGTGATTTTGTAAATTACATACTTTCACGAATTGATGAGTCTTTGATTGTTATTGATGTTAAAGATGTTAAACAAATTGGAATTGATCAATTTACATTTAACCGAGAATTTGATGATTTTTATAATTTTAACTCCCAAATTGAATATGAATCTACTAAACCATTTAAACCATTATTTCTTGACAATCCTGTTGAAATTATAAAAAATATAACTGGTCAATCTACATGTGTTGGAACTTATAAAGAATTTATTAATTATTTTAGGAATAGATATAGTATATTAAGTAAAATGATACGAAATAGAGTAAATGCAAGATCTATTGAAAGTATTATCATAAATAAGAAAATGGCAATAGAGGAGGCATCTATTATAGGGATGGTGTCCGATATAAGTACTACAACTAATGGTCATAAATTGATTGAACTTGAAGATCCAACAGGATACTTTTCTGTGCTTATTAAAGAATCTGACGACCTATATGAAGAAGCAAATAAACTTATAAAGGACGAAGTTATTGGTATCACAGGGTCTATATTTAGTAGTGGAAATATCATGGGTGCAAAAAAAATCATTTTTCCAGATGTTCCAGATCGTCATATTTCCTCTCATTCATTCAATAATTCACAAGAAAATATAATGGAAAAGCCGCCTTTATATCAGATGTGCATGTTGGAAGCTCTATGTTTCTTGAAAATGAATGGTATGGATTTGTAGATTTTTTAAAAGGGGATTGTAAAAGTGATTTATATGAAATTTCAAAAGAAATTAGATATCTTGTAGTTGCAGGCGACCTTGTTGATGGAATTGGTATATTTCCTGGACAAGATAAAGAGCTTAGTATCATTGATATTTATGGCCAATATAAAAAGGCAGGAGAATATTTTAATGAAATACCTGAACATATAAAAATAATAATAGGCCCTGGAAATCACGATGCTGTAAGACAAGCTGAACCACAACCAGAATTTCCAGATAGGATTAAAAAATATTTTAGAGATGATACACTTTTTGTAGGAAATCCAGCCGTAATTAAAATAG
>JAAXQB010000060.1 GCA_012329085.1 Methanosarcinales archaeon
GGTACATTAAATATTTTAAGAAAAAAGTATTGTACCAAATTACTAAGAAAATGTACCAAAAAATACGCTACAAATAATAATATGGTAGAATTTATAATACGATTTTCATAATAATAATTTATTCTTTAACGACTTTTTTTATGTGTTTTTTATTGTTTTTATCAATAGAAATAAAATATATTCCTTTAGCCCAGTTAGAAGTATTTACTTCAATATTTGACTTAATGTTATCATTAGCATAAACCAATTGTCCTAAAGAATTTGTAATATTTAAGTTTGAGATATTTTTTTCTTTAAATTTAATATTCAGTAAATTACTAAATGGATTATTTACTATTATTAAGTTGCTTTCAGTTATATTATAAATATTAGAAATAACAGGGAATGAATATTGTGGGTCATAAACAAAATCTTCTGATTTATTAATAATCCAATTATTAGGGTCAACTTTTAAGCTATCAATTTCTTTATCTATTAAATAATAAAAGCCATCATGTTGTGTTTTGCTAGCTACTCTTACAATAGAATCTGTACCATCATTAAAAAACAGTTTCAATTCTAAATCTGCAATATATAATTGAGTAGAACCAATCATTGAACTTTTTTGACTCACCATTACAAACACAGTATCATTTTTAGTATTGTATTTTCCTGAGTAAATAGGATACCCTTCTCCATAAATCCAAGAATCAAAAAAATCTGTTAAATCTATTCCTGTTTCATCTAATATTACTTCATCTAAATCTGCTGTACCAGCGGTGTTATCTTTAAATTTATCTTGAAATGCTCGTAATGTTTGAAAAAACAAAGCATCATCATTTATCATATTTCGTATCATGTGCACTACTGCTGCGCCTTTATCATAAACAAGTCTGCTATCGAAAATTGTAGAAAAAGAAGATACATCTTCTACATAAACGCTACCATCTGGACTACTCATAATATGCGAATGTCTATAAAGCATATCTGCATCAGCATCTGCTTGAGTTTCTAAGTATTGAGAATAAATATATTCTGTATAAGAAGCAAAGCCTTCATTTATCCAAAGGTCGCCCCAAGTAGAACATGTTACATTGTTTCCCCACCATTGGTGTCCTAATTCGTGTGCTGTTAACCAATTAGAAAAGTAAGCTTGAGTTGTCATTGTTTGATGTTCCATTCCACCACCTAATGGAGCAATACAATGTCCATATTTTTCATCGATGAATGGGTACATTCCAAATTTTTCTGAAAAATCAATAAGCATTTTACCTGTTTCTAAAATTTCTAATTCATAATAAGGTAAATAAGCGGGGTCTTTATAAATATAATTTTGTACCAATAATGAATCTGACGCTCCAGGTATTAATACTTTAAAACTATATTCGTCATAATTGGCTACTGCAAAGGATATTAAATAATATGCAATTGGATAATTACTTTTCCAAACATATTTTATTTTATTATAAGGAAGGAGGGTTTCTTCAATAAGTAAACCATTAGAACCAACTTTCAAGGAGTCTAATGTTGTAAAAGTAAATTTGGTAGAATCTATTTTGTCATCTAAATCTTGTTTAGTAGGCCACCAAGTATAAGATGAATAAGGCTCACTAAGTGTCCAAGTTACTCGTGTTCCCCAAGAAGAAGTAGCATTAAACAAACCAGTTCCACTACTAAAACCTCCACCCGCAGGAGGAATACCGCTATAATATATTTTTATATCAACTAAATCTTCTGCTTGATATGTATATGAAGAATTTATAGTTAATAAATCTGCTGTATGCGTATATGCTGCACTTAGTCCATTTACTGTAACACTTGAAACTGTTAAGGCTACTGATAGTTGAAAAACGAAATTATTTGTAGTATTTGTTACTTCTACTTTGTGGGTGCAAGAACCTTCTATATATTTTGAGAGATTAGTAACTTCTAAATCAAGCTCTACATATTTCATGTCGTAATCATCTGTTCCAGCTGCTTTAAAATTATTTTGTGAAATTGAATTGTGAAAATGTATTTTATTATTTGCACAAGCATGGCTGGCATTTTGAGAAAATAATATACTTGTAGTTAATAATAATGATAATGTAATAAATAGCTTCATTTTATTTTGTTTGTTTTGTTTATTTTGAATGTAATAATACTAATAATACTAATAAATAAGAAATTTTTCTTTTATTAACTCAAGTTTCGGACTTAATAAGTGCTTGACTATTAAGTTTCTACATTTTAAATGAAAGATTAAAAACATCTGTAACGGAATCATATTCAGTTTATTATAACAAACGCACTATATTAAGTAAATTTTAAAATAAACCACTATATAGAAAGAGTGTCTTATTTAGTCGAAAATATGTTTTAGTACTTTTTAATATATAAATAGTTATTTAATTAGATTTTAAATATACGTAACTCGTAACTCTTAATAAATTCTAAGACACATTTTGATTTATAATACTTGGTTTTTGCACAAAAAAGTAGCTTTATTTAATAGACCTCTTTCATATTACATTTGTACAAACATTATTTTAATCCAAAACATCATTCCAATCAATACCATCAAAATTTCCAGAAGTCATTAGAAGCAAAACACTTTTATTTAGATTTTGGTTTAGTATAAATTTTTTAAGTTGTTTAGCTTTTCTAAAAATTAATATATTATTTTTCTTAAAATTTTCTTGAATTGTTTTATCAGAAATTTTTTCTCTATTTTTTATTTCAAAAGCTTTTTCACTCATATAAATAATTGCTGTATCTGCTTTATTCATGCTTCCTTCAAATTCTATAATAAAATCTGAATTTGTACTACTAAATGTATGCAATTCCATACAAGCAATTAATTTTCTGTCTTCAAATTGTTCGCTTACGGCATTCACTGTAGCTTTAAGTTTTGAAGGTGAGTGAGCAAAATCCTTAAAAGCAATAATATCATCTTTTGTTTTTAATTTTTCTAATCTTCTAGCTGCGCCTTTAAAACTTGCAATAGATTTATAAAATTGACTATAAGAAATATCTAGCTCTTTGCATACTTTTTTTGCTCCTTCCATGTTTTGAAGGTTGTGCTTACCAAAAACATTTAGTTTATAGCTCTCATTATCATACTCAACAAGAGTAGCACCATTATCAATAGAATATTTTGGAGTAGAATAGCTTTCGGTTTTACATTTTGCTTTCTTTACTAAATTATTCAAAACAAAATCTTCATTAAAATATTTTAAAGAAGATTTTTTATCTAAATCTTCTATAAACTCTTTAAAAGTATTATGATAAGATTCTAATGTAGGAAAGACATTTATATGATCCCAAGCAATTCCAGTAATCAAAGCAATATCTGCCTTGTAATAATGAAATTTTGAGCGCATTTCTATCGGCGAAGATAAATATTCATCGCCTTCTAAAATGATAAGTGGAGCATCTGTAAGTTCTACACCTCTTTCAAAACCGTCTAAGCTTGCTCCTACTAAATAATCAAATTTTATATTATTATCTTTTAAGACATGCATTATCATTGCTGTGGTGGTAGTTTTCCCATGACTCCCAGCTATTACTACTCTTTTCTTATCTTTACTTTGCTCATAAATAAATTCTGGAAAAGAATAAATTTTTATTCCTTTTTCTTTTGCTGCAAGCAATTCTATATTATCTTTTTTTGCGTGCATGCCAAGAATAATAGCGTCTAATTTTTCATTGATATTGTCTTTAAAGAAGCCAATTCTTGCTGGCAACAAATTATTCCTTTCTAAATTTGTCTTTGAAGGATCAAAAATAATATCGTCAGAACCAGTAATATTATGAGCTAAGTTTTTTAGACAAATAGCTAAATTGTGCATAATAGCCCCACCTATGGCAATAAAATGTATATTCATATAGTTAATATAGTATAATGTTTACCAAAGAAACAAACAAATAACGATATAGATATTATTCAGTGTTTTGGAATATAAACTTATATGTGTTCATAGTTACTTAGATAAGTCATTATAAATTACTAATTTTACGCTTTAAAATAAAATAAAATAATAATGAAAAAATTAAATTTAGCAATAGCAATAGCAATAGCAATAATAACGACAACTATATTATTAAGTTCTTGTCATAGAAACTCTTGTCCTACTTTTGGTGAGGCAGAACAAGATACTGAGCAAAGATCTTAAATATTGAAATATTTTTTTTCAATATTATTTCTGATATTATTATTGAACTGTAAAAAAGAAACGGTTAACAATGTATATTTGGCTAAAGATTTTTATCCATTGCAGATAGGGTTTTGGCAAGAGTACAAAGTAGATTCAATTATATTTAGCGATTTCACCGACCCTATAACGATAGACACTTTTAGCTATTTTATTAAAGAAAATATTGAATCTAAATATAAAGATTTAAAAGGAGAAGATAATTATCGTATTGAGCAGTTTAAAAAAAACGATAATAGTTCTTCTTATCTGATAAACCATATAATTTCGGTAAAGCAAACAAGTACAAATTTACAAAGAGTAGAAAATGATTTGCGATTTATAAAATTGGTTTTTCCAGCTAAGAAAGATTTAAGCTGGAACGGAAATATTTATATAGA
>JAAXQB010000270.1 GCA_012329085.1 Methanosarcinales archaeon
AAGATGTTATTTTTTTAAGAAAATTAGTTGCTGGTGGTAGCAAACATAGTTTTGGTATTCATGTGGCAAAATTGGCTGGTATGCCAACTCCTGTTTTACATCGCGCTAATAAAATGTTAAAACATTTAGAAAAAAGTCATGCTAGTGAAGATATTCAAAAAAAACTCAAAAACGCCACCGATAATGATATGCAGTTGAGTTTTTTTAATTTAGACGACCCTCTTTTAGAAGAAATTAAAGAAGAAATTTTAGCAACAAATATTGATACTCTCACTCCTATTGAAGCTTTGATGAAATTAAATGAAATAAAAAGAATGTTGGTGAAGAAATAATTCATCCGATGAATAAAAATAATCAAATTTTCTACTTTGCCTAAAATGGTTGGTGTTATCTTATAAACCCAACATTTATACTAAATGTACTTCTGATAAATAAATGTTTCTCTTTTTAAAAGGTTTTAATTAGTGTACCTTTTTTCATATTCACTCATATTGCATGGTATATTAATATAGATAAGTATGAAAAAACTACTAAATAGTCGATTTTAGATATTTTTGAAAACAAAAACATTAAAGGAATAATTGAATTTAAATTAGATAAATCATAGTTTTTATTTTTATGCTTTTTATAAATCATAAAAAAAACAAATACCCCTACAATACCTAAAAAAGGATTTATCATAAAGTTATATATTGTATAAATTGCTGAAAGAGGTATAAGATGAATGAGTTTACCTTTTCCCTTTTCATAAAAATAAATAAGGAATAACATACTAATTGAACTAATAAAAAGAATCCCATTAATTAATAGGTTTATTGATTGCGGAGCATTGTATACTACGCCCATAATTGGTAGTAAAATTGATAAATAGGTAATAACAATTATATTTTTCATGTGTTTACATTTGAAAACACCTTGTTTAAAATGCTAAGCTTAAACAAGGTGTTTTTTTGTTTACCCATCTATCAAATCAGCAATTCCACAACCTATACCAGCAACACTGAAGCTAGTACCAAAAGCAGCAGCTAACCCCCAGCCAACTGTAGTTGCAACAGTTCCAACAGGAGAAGCTATAACTAGAAGTGCCAAAATGCCACCAGCTACTGCCATGGCACCTCCAGCTGCTCCACATCCTTCACCGTTAATCAACTCCATCTGTTTTAATTCTAATGTTTTCATAAAAATAAGATTTTTATTATTTGTATCAAAATAATAATGATTGTCATTTTGTACAAATAAAAGTTAAATAAAAATGTACTTTTTTAAAGTCGCTACAAACCACGACTGTTTAATTGTAATAAACATAAGTCAAAAAAGTACAGCTGCTTATACGATTATAGTATAAATTATAACTTTGTAAAAATCCAAAAAAACTCTTAAATGTTTTTCAATGTCTTATTAAAACCTCAGTTAATGACATTAAAAAAAATAAAAAAGATTTCAAAAATTTTAGAGATTGATATTTTGAAATAAAAAGTGTTTTTATTTTTTACGATTATTACTTATTTGATGTATCAAATAAGTTTTTGTAATTCAAAGTTTCGGGGTCGTTATTATATTAAGAAAGATTCATAATTATGCTTGTTTATCACTTTGAAAGTGGTATTTGGGTAAGCCCTTAAAAAGGTTTTTGAGAGCTTAGGTCTTTTATTTATATTCCATTTAAACTCGTATGCGTTTAAGGTGTTTGCACTTTCTTCAATAAAATCTACCTCCTGTTGTTGTGTAGTTCTCCAAAAGTAAATATTTTTATCTATATTATTGTTTGTTAAAAATTTTAAGCGTTCACTCACTAAAAAATTTTCCCATAAAGCTCCTACATCTGTTCTAGACTCAATTGGGTTAAAATTACCTATAAGTGCATTTCTTATGCCATTATCATAAAAATATATTTTTCTGCTTTTTTTAATTTCGTTTCTAACATTTCTACTAAAAGCTGGTAAGGTAAAAATAACAAAGGCTTTTTGTAATAAATCAATGTATTTTTCAACTGTTATTTTATCTGCTTGTACTAATCTTGCTATTTCGTTATATGAAACTTGATTTCCAATTTGGAAGGCTAAAGCTTTTATTATTTTTTCTAATAAAATAGGTTTTTTAATAGATTCTAACAAAAGTAAATCTTTATACAAATAACTATCAGCTAATAATTTAAGAAGCTCTTTACTTTCACTTTCTTTAATTATAATTTCAGGATAACAGCCATAAACTAAGCGTTGAGGTAAATTTCTTTTTTCGATAAGTAAGTTTGAATGTTCTAACATTTCTTCAAAGGTAATAGGATGCAAATGAAAAGCATATTTTCTACCAGTTAAGGGTTCACTTGTTTTATTGGCTAATTCAAAAGCTGATGAACCTGTTGCTATAACCTGCACTCCTTTAATGTTATCTATAATTAATTTTAATGTTAAGCCAATATTTTTAATTCTTTGTGCCTCATCTATAAATAATATTTTATGATTTCCAATCAATGTCTTTAACTGGGTTGAGGTAATCTCTTTAAAAATCTCCCGAATATCTGGTTCATCTCCCGAAATACTTAAAATTGGCTCTGACCTGTTCTCTAATAACTGGTTAATAAGAGTTGTTTTTCCTACTTGTCGCGCTCCAAATAGTAGTATTACTTTTCCTTTAAAAAAACGATTAGCAATATTGTGTGTTAATTTCCGATGTATCATAAGAGCACAAATATATAATATATTTATATTGCAATCACTTTTTATTATGTTTTTTTTATATTGCAATCACTTTTTATTATAAAATACTACATGTTTTAAAAGAATTTGCTAATTTAGTTTCAAAATTAACTCATAAAGACCTTTGAAAAACCTGTTTTAATAAAGAAGTACGACGCTTGATAATCCCGATAGTTATCGGGATAACCCACAGTAAACTAATGCTTATGAGGACTTAAATTTTTTGAAAAGAAAGTAATTTGAAGTCAAAAAGGTTAATTTATGGTGTCTTATCAAATATTGCAACGGTCTTTTATTTTAAAATCCTCTAATTGTATTATCTTTGCAATAGAACTAAGTAATTATGTATTTATTTATAAGCGGTGCCGAAATATTTGTAATTGGGGTAATTGTAGTGATGCTTTTTGGCGCAGATAAAATACCCGAAATTGCTCGTGGCTTAGGTAAAGGTATGCAACAATTAAAAAACGCTACCAATGAAGTAAAAAGAGAGATTAATGATACTGCTAAAAAACAAGGTATTGATACTAAGTTCACAAAAGACATTCAACAAGAAGTAAAAAAAATGAAAAATAAGGTGCAAGATAATATTGAAGATATTACTGGCCCAATAAAACGCGGTTTATAATTTGACTTTTCTCGATAAAATTATTCAATATGATAAAGAGCTACTAGTTTACCTTAATAGTTTTGGCAATGAAAATTGGGATTCTTTTTGGATGACCATTACCAATCAATTTTCATGGATTCCCTTATACGTTTTATTTCTAGCACTAATTTTAAAAGCCTTAGGCTGGAAAAAAGGACTTGCTTTAATGGTGTTTACTGCATTATTAATTACATTTTCAGATCAATTAACCGTTTTTATAAAAAATTATACCGAGAGATTGCGCCCAAATCGTGATCCTCAAATAAATGAAATTATTAGAATAATAAAAAATAATACAAGTTTTAGCTTTGTTTCGGGTCATGCAACAACCTCTACGGCAGTTAGTTTTTTTATGCATCTTACCTTAAAAAAATACTATAAATACACAATTTTCTTTTTTATATGGCCTATTTTATTTGCTTATAGCCGAATTTATATTGGCGTACATTTTCCTATTGATGTTACCTTGGGGGCAATTTTAGGCTTATTAATTGGTTTTGTTTTTTATAGGTTGAGTTTGAAATTATTATTGAAAGTAGATCCTAAAAAAGCCAGCCAATAACTATTTTTTCATTCTCATATTATATCATTATTACATTAAACCACCATCAAATTACAACCTCTAATATCAGAGTTATCAAACCTCCCCAATATTTCAAAAGTACCATTAAGGTAGGTTTTACCTAAATCTTGTGTTGCAATAAATGAACACGAGTTTATATTTGCCAAATCAATCACATTGATGCCACCAGCGCGGTTAACAGGTAAAATATTTAAAGCATCTTCGGTATCACGAATCAAAATTCTAATCCACGGTGGCGTTTTAAAAATACCATTGCCATGGGAATAGGCTTGCGATAACAACTCAGTCATACCGTACTCTGAATGAATTTTTTTTACACCAAAACCTTTACAAAGTATTTGGTGTAATTCCTCTTTAATCATTTCTTTTCGCTTGCCTTTCATGCCACCAGTTTCCATAATAATGGTGTTTTTTAAGTCAAATTGATGTAATTCTATCAAATCTAACAAAGCGTATGAAACTCCAATTAAAAGCACTTTTTTACCATTTGCATCCAATTGCATTAATTTTTGAGCCAATTCTTCTAAATTATGCAAGTAAAACCCACTTTCTTTACACGCACTTTTTTCAATAAAATTATTAGCCATATATATTAATGAAGAGCCATCACGTTCTAAGTAACTCGGTAAAAGTGCTAAAACAGTATAATTTTTAATATCTCCATAAAAATATTGAAACCCTTTTGTAAAACTATTTTCGTAAATGTTTAAATCGGTTACATGGTGCTTACTTTGCTGCATTCCGGTAGTACCACTACTTAAAAAAGTTTGTTGTATTTGCTCTTTCGAGGAAAGAATTTTATGTGTTTTAAAAAACTGAATGGGTAAAAACGGAATTTGCTCTAAACTAGTTATAGACTTAGGGTTAATGCGAAGTAGACTTAAAAAATTAGCATATATTTTATTGTTAATTGCTTGATGGTTAAATATTTTTAAAGCGAGCTTTTCAAAATTATTTGCGGTTTTTATATTAAAAATTGAAGAGGTTTCCATGTTAACAATTTACACAAAAGTAGGTCTTTTTTACGCAACCTATTCGTTGAAAAAGTATCTATTAAATTACCAAAGACAACCATTACCTTGAAAAAAATCTTATGAAAAAGATATTTTTTGCAATTTTTAGCTTAATTTTATTGTTTTCTTGTTCAGATGATGATATAAATTATCATTATGAATTGTTGCCAATTATAGAGGTAGAAGTTCCTGATGAATTTGAGTATAGAAATATTTATAATATTACTGTAAAATATATTCGTCCCGATGACTGTTATATATATAGTGATATTTTATATGAATATGATTTTGATGCAAGAAACATAGCGGTTATTTCAACAGTTATTGAAGATGATAATTGTGAAATATTAGAGGTTGAAGAAAGTTTAACTTTTAGAGTACAGGCTTTACAAACGAGTCCGTATATTTTTAAATTTTGGCAAGGAGATGATGATAATGGGAACCCCATTTATTTAATTATTGAAGTGCCAGTAATAATAAATAGTAATAAAAGCACCAATGAGTCTAAAAACACTCATACAAAAATGTAAAAAAAGAGATGTAGTGTCTCAATCAGAAGTTTATCAGCTTTTTGCTGGTAAGTTATTTGCATTGTGCTTAAAATATTCAAAAACACATCAAGAAGCTGAAGATAATTTACAAGAAGCATTTATAACCATATTTAAAAAAATAAATCAATTTAAATTTAAAGGATCTTTTGAAGGCTGGATGAAAAGAATTGTAATCAATACCGCATTACAAACCTATCGAAAGAAAAATATTTTAAATTTAGTAGAAGAAAATTATCCTGATGAAATTGAAGTTGAAATAGATGAAAGTGAAATTTCATTAGATTTTTTATTAAAAATCATTCAAGAATTACCCGAAAGGTATCGCATGGTTTTTAATTTATATGTATTGGATGGTTATCCGCATAAAGAAATTGCAAATTTATTAGGCATTGCTGAAGGTACTTCAAAATCAAACTTATCAAGAGCAAGATTGATATTAAAAGAAAAAGTAGAATTAAATCAACAAAAACAAAGCGTGGGGCTGTTTTAAAAATGTTAGAAAGAAAAAATATAGATAGGGTTTTTCAAGAAAACTTAAAGGATTTAGAAATTTATCCAAATAAGGTTGTTTGGAATAATATTGAAAAATCTTTGCATGAGACAGGTTATAAAAAGACAATAGTTTTATGGCAACGCTTAAGCGGAGTTGCTATGGTTTTAATACTCTTTTTATCAGGCGGTATTTGGTATAATAATTCAAATACAAATAAGGCTTTAATAAACAATGTTTCAAAAAATGAAAATAAGACTGAAATAGAAAATCAAGAGCCAGTAATTCAGACACTTAAAAACAACCCAGATAATTTGGTTCAAGTGCAAAATAAAAAAGATTTAAAACTTAATAAGGTAAAGCCAGTTTTTGTAAAACCCCCAAATGATGATGTAATTGTAACTTCTTCAAGTATTTCAACTGTTTATGAGACAATAAACAATAAATACATTGTAAATAAAAAAGATTTTATTGATGAAATAAAATCTAAAAATGCAATTGTTGATATTGAAAACCGAATAAAAGAAAAGGATATAAAAATGGAAGGCAACAACAAAAAATGGTCTGTTGGGCCAACGGTAGCACCTGTTTATTATAATACTTTACAAAGTGGATCACCAATAAATAATAATTTATCAAGCAACTCGAAATCAGCAGATGATGCACTATCAGTAGGAGTAAAAGTAAATTATCAACTAACTAAAAAAATACAAATACAATCTGGTCTTAATAAAGTTGAGTTGGCATATAACACAAAAGATGTAAGTGCATATATTTCTTCTGTTAAAAATGCTGAGAGTAATTTTAACACAAATAAGCCAGGAATAACCTTAGCGCCAATATCAGATTTTCAAAATGATTTACAAACTATAAATAGTGTCAATAAATCCAGTGTAATTGGTAATTTAAATCAATCTGTTGAATATTTTGAGTTTCCTCTTGAAATGAAATATAATCTTTACGATAAAAAAGTTGGATTAAATTTAGTAGGTGGCTTTAGTACATTTATTTTAACAAAAAA
>JAAXQB010000227.1 GCA_012329085.1 Methanosarcinales archaeon
GAAAGCTCATTCGGAAAGCTCATTCGGAAAGCTCATTCGGAAAGCTCATTCGGAAAGCTCATTCGGAACGAATGAGCGTATGAGAAAATCTCTGATTTTCGAACGAATGAGCGTAATCACTCGTTCTTTTAGAACGAGTTTAATAAAATCTCTGATTTTAGAACTAATGATTGCAATCGCTCGTTCTTTTAGAACGAGTTTAAGAAAATCTTTGATTTTCGTTCTAAATGAGCGTTTGCTCATTCTCAAAGAGAATGAGTGTTGGCTCGTAAATTATCATTTATGAATTATGCTATTTCCAAGTAAATACAAATGTATTGGTCTTACTAAATCTCTCCCTGCTATTGATGATGATAAAAATAACACCATTTATTTTTTAACAGAATACTTAATCGCAGGAACAGATGATAACCCTTCGATATATTTTGTAAATAAAAATATAGACAACGAAAGTTTATTGCAAAGCGTAGAATCGCTTGATTTAATTGCAAAAGGGAATGAGATAGTATGGCATGATAAAGAATTAAATATAAAAAATCGTACCCTTTTAATAGATGAAGCATTAGAAATATGTGCAAATAAAAAAGATGTGACAACTGTAATTTTTACAGGAATAGATAAACACATAACATTTGTACATAAACCAGACCTTTCAGAATCACTTGAAATAGAAATAATTGATATAGTCCCACCAAAGCCTGCATGGCTTATATATGTTATTGAGAAACTTGAATCTGTAAATTTATTTGGGGATTTTGGGATTCGGTTTAGTAAAAATATCATAGACCTTTCAAAATTTGAAGGTACGCAATCAGTATTTCCGTGCTCTGCATCAGGACTTAAAGGCAAATATTTAGATTCGGATACTATCACAGAAAAAGGCTCATTGCTTATTGGGTGCGAAATATCAAAAAAATTGTTTGAAACAAAGTTTGAAGGACTTGGATTTGATTTTATTAATATTTGTCCATTTAAATCAGATCTATTTAAGCCTACAAAACCATTCATAACAAGGTGCTGTCTTACAGAGAATTCTGGACTTACTAAATTAAAAGGCATAGATGGCGTAGTTGTGCATTGGGGTGCATCTGAGTTTGATATTGCAGAAGCAATAAAGAAACTTGCACTACACCTTAGATCTAAAAATAAAAACAACAATATAAATTATGAAACTTGCAGTAGTTAAAGGCGATGGAATTGGAAGGGAAGTTATAACAGAAGCTATTAAAGTACTTGATGCATTCAATCTCGATATTGAAAAAATTCCTCTTGAAATAGGTTATTCAAAATGGGAAAAAACAGGTTTTGGAATAACAGAAGAAGATATAGATATTTTAAAAACGAGTGATTACATTCTTTTTGGAGCAATCACAACCCCAAAGAATAAAAATTATAAGAGTGTGCTTTTAACTATTAGAAAAGAGCTTGACCTTTATGCAAATGTTAGACCAATTAAACCAATTGAAGGTATAAAAGGTATAGGTAAAGACAATTTTGATTTTGTTATTGTGCGAGAGAATACAGAGGGAATGTATTCTGGAATTGAAGAGTCTGATGAGTTTGGAGCATATACAAAAAGAGTTGTGACTTATGAATGTTCAAAACGAATTGCAGAATATGCATGCGAGCTTGCAAAGAAAAGAAATGATAAAGTCACAATTGTGCATAAATCAAATATTCTAAAATCTGATAAACTTTTTTTAAAAGTAAGTTCAGATATTGCTAAATTAAATGGTGTTGAATATGATGATGCATTAGTAGATTCTTTTGCTTATCATATGATGGCATTTCCTGAAAAACAAGGAGTTGTTGTGACTACAAATTTATTTGGAGACATTTTAAGCGATTCAGCCGCAGCTCTTGTTGGGGGACTTGGGATTGTTCCAAGTGCGAATATTGGGAAAAAATATGCGTTTTTTGAGCCAATACATGGAAGTGCACCTGATATTGCAGGAAAAAATATTGCAAACCCAATTGCTGCAATACTTAGTGTAAAAATGTTACTTGAACATATTGGATTGATTGAGGAGGCGAATATTGTGTATGAAGGAGTATGCCATGCAATAGAAAAGAAAATTATAACGACTGATCTTCAAGGGAGTGCAACAACAAGTGCAGTAGGAGATGCAGTTGCTAACTATTGTCGTGCATCATTAAAATGTTAGCACAATTTCTTTTTTATCTATGGAATGCAAGAAATGAATTTAAAATTTTTTTTTCTTTCGTAAAAAAATTATTAAAAATAGTATTTTATAGTTCAACCTATAAAAATTGATATATTTAATAAGAATAAAAATATACTATTGCATTATTAATGGATAATATACCCAATCAAAATCAAAGATTTTTTTAAACTCATTCTGAAAGAATGAGCGATGTAACAAATTTTCAATAAGCCCATCTATGATTTTATCATTATTATTGATAATGTCTATGATTTTTTCAATTGGTATTGTTGCTGCAGAATCGCCAGAGCGAATTGTATCACTTGCACCAAGTAATACTGAAATTCTTTTTGCAATAGGCGCAGGAGATAGAATGGTTGGAGTGACTACATTTTGTGATTATCCAACTGATGCAAAAGACATAGAAAAATTGGGTGGGTTTTATCCTGATGCTCCTGAAAAAATAGTTAATGCAACACCTGATATTATTTTTGCAAGACCACATAATAAGGAAATGATTGAAGGTATAGGAAAAACAAATATTACAATTTTTATTGATGAAAAAAATGTAGAGGACATATTTGAAAATATTAAATTAATTGGAACTCACATAGGAAATTTACCTGAAGCAGAAACATTAGTGAATGATATGCAAAGCCAATTACAAATTATAGAAAATGTAGTAGAAGGAATTCCAATAAATCAAAACCCTCGAATCTTGTATATAACATGGCATGGCCCAATATTTGCAGCAGGTCCTGATAGCTTTATTGGAAATATAATTAATATTGTAGGCGGCATAAATGTTGTAGAGGAAGGAGATTGGTCTGTTATCGGAATTGAATCTATTGTGGATATGAATCCAGATGTTATAATTGCTTCAAATGAAATGGTTCAAGATGGAATTATAACAAATCCTGCATTATCAGGAATCGATGCTGTGGCAAATGGAAAAGTGTTTGTTATGAATGATGAAAATATAATATCAAGACCAGGACCACGGATTGTAGATGGTATTGAAGATATGCATTCTATTATACTTCAAAATTTAAAACCTGAGTTAGAACCTGAACCAAAACCAGTAGTTCCAGGATTTGGAATAGTTGCTACAATACTTGGATTTTTTGTATTAGCGAAATTAATGCAAAAGAAAAATAAAAAATAAATTATAGTATAAATTATGTTGATTTTTTGAAATAGATTGTCATTACATAAAATTATAATTTTTGCGAATATTGTAGATATTTATTATAATTTTGCTAATCTATTGAAACTCTTGCCAATATTATTGCTTTCATAATTTTTTATTTTAAATATATTTCATCTTTCACATACTTCGCATTTAACCAAAAACAATGCTTTGTATATTCCGTTGCGTTTGTTAATCTGTCTTTTACTGGTAAACCATAACAATCTTCTTTATTTCTTGCGTGAGGTCTTACATGACTAATTCTATTCTCTATTTTTTTAGGAAAATATGTTTTTCGAATTCCTTTATCAGTAATTTCTTTTACTATTTCTCCTTTATTTATTGTTACAATAGTATTGTCCCAAACTTGTTTGACTTCCTCTATGTCAGAATATGCCATATTCCAAAATTTTACTTTTTTCAATGTTAAAATTCCGTTTTTAAATTTGTAGAAAACAAAAAAGAATTTTTGTTCTAAAATATGTTTAAAATCACTTTCTTCCCAATCTATTTCAACTATTTCTTCATATTTGAAGTTTTTGAAAGAAATATCTTCTTTTGGAAGATTATTTTCCTTTAATCGAATTGTTTTTACTTGAATATCTGCTTTTTCAAATTCTTCAATTTTCTTGTTTAAACCAATTCCTAAAATTGCTTTGGTAAGGTTAGCAAAATAACTCTTTGCTTTTCTATTTAATTCAAGATTGAAGTGTTCTTCCATTTCAATAGAAGTTTTTCCGTAAAAATGTTCAAATTTTGAAATTACAATTTCTTCAATTGAAGGTAGTTGCTCAAAAATTGTTTCTTGAGTTAGAATTTTACCATAGGTGGCTTGTTCTTCTTGAGTAATATTTGCAATTATATGATTTACATAACCTTGTTTTAAAGAATATGCTCTTTGTTTTGCTTTAATTTCATTAAAAGGTTGGTTTCTTAATGATTTTTCTGCTGTTGAACCTTTGGTGCAAGCACCTAAATAAAATGTATCTCCTTCCGATAATTCGTGTGCTTTTCCGTCCTTTATTTTTTTATTAATAGTTTCCCAATCAAATTTAATTATTTGCAAATCTTGATTTGGATATTTCCAATCGTCAACAAGTTTGATTGGGTAATCTATTAAATCTTTCTCTTTGTCAGGTAGATAAAAGATAAATAATAAATGAGCGTTCTTTTTCCAAAATGAACTGTTTTCAAATTCTTCTTTATGTACTTCTAAATAATTGATAATATTTAATACAATTCTTTCTTTTGATCGAAATTCTCCGTTTTTGAGTATCTTCAAAGGGCTGGATTTAAGTTCCATTCCAACTTGGTCAAAGTCTGCTTCTGCTTTTGGATTTGGCTCATATCCGAAATAAAATTTTTCCAATATTTGACCAAACTTGCCTTTTCCTTTGTAACTGTGTTTTTCAATTTCAACACCACAAGATTGTCTTAATGTCTGATTCTTTAGTTTTTTAGCAAAATCAATAATCGAATCTGCTAAATTTGCTTTATACATAGAAAAATTTCTTAGCAACTTTAGTTTCTAATAAAAATTTTAATCTTAATTAGACTTGTTGCAAATTAGAGATTATGCTTATGAGAATTTTGATTTACCTCTCTTTTTACTTTCCCAATTATATACTTTTAGGAAGTTTTGATAGCTCATTTGGAGCAAATGAGCGTTTAATTTTTAAGGTTTTTCAAAGC
>JAAXQB010000374.1 GCA_012329085.1 Methanosarcinales archaeon
CGAAAATCAGAGATTTTCTCATACGCTCATTCGTTCGAAAATCAGAGATTTTCTCATACGCTCATTCGTTCCGAATGAGCTTTCCGAACGAGCTATTAAAAATATTAAAAAATAATTATGTTTGGTAAATTAAAAGAAAAATTCAAAGGATTTAAGAAAAAAGTCGAATCCATTATCGAAAGTAAAGCAACAACTATTAAAAAAGAAGAGCAAAATTCAGAAATTTCACTCAAAGAAGAAATAGTAAAAACAAAATCAATAAAAACAACTGAATTAACTAATTCATATGAAGTGCAAGAGAGTGTAAAAACAAAATCTGTCGTTCCTGATACAATTTCAAAAGTTAAAAAAGAAAAAATTCCACAAAAAATTGAAGAAAAAGTCAATGAAATAAAAAAGCCAAAAAAAATAGGATTTTTTGAAAAGGCAAAAGCACTTGTATTAACAAGAGAATTTATTCTTGATGAAAAAGATATTGAAGATGCATTATTTGATTTAGAAATCGCATTACTTGAAAGCGACCTTGCCGTATCTGTCATTGATGAAATACTTAATTCAATAAAATATGAATTGACAGGAACACGAAAGAAAATTGGAGGCAATACAGGAGAAATTGTAGAAACTGCATTAAAAAATTCAATATATAAAATCTTATCTGCAAATGTATTTGATTTTGATGAATTTATCAAAAATGCAAATAAACCAGTTCATGTTATGTGCATAGGTATAAATGGAACTGGTAAAACCACAACAATTTCAAAACTTGCAAAAAGATTAAAAGATATGGATTATTCTATAGTTATTGCAGCAGGAGATACATTTAGAGCTGGCGCAATTGAGCAAATAGAAGTGCATGCACAAAGACTTGGCGTAAAATTAATAAAACATCCAGATGGTGGAGATCCTGCGGCTGTTATATATGATTCATTGCAATATGCAAAATCGCATAAAATTGATGTGATTCTTTCAGATACTGCAGGGCGAATGCATACTAATTCAAATCTAATGGCACAACTTCAAAAAGTATGTCGTATTGGTGAGCCAGATCTTATTATTTTCGTAGATGAAGCAGTAGCTGGAAATGATGCCGTAGAGCGTGCAGCACAATTTAATGAAGCAATTCCCATACATGGTTCTATACTTACCAAGACTGATGCAGATTCAAAAGGAGGGGCAGCAATATCTATTGCATATATAACAAATAAACCAATTTTATTTCTCGGAATGGGTCAAGAATATGACGATCTTAAAAAGTTCGATCCAGATTGGTTTATTGAACAGTTATTTGAATAGTACTGATTATATTTATTTCAATTTAAATCATTTGAAATTCGAGAATTTAAAAATTTCGTATGTGTTTGACGATTACGAAAAATTGAATTTTTTTTCTAAGCATACAATTTTATAAATTGTATTAAATAAAAAAAATTGCAATTTATTTTTAAAACAAGAATTTTACTAAAAATTTATTAAAATGAAAAATCTGCGTAATCTGAGGACATAAGATTTAAAAAATAAACACTAAGTTATAATATATATATACAGATAAAAAATCTGCGAAAGCTTGCGGATATAAGATTTAAAAAATAAACACTAAGTTATAATATATATACAGAAAATAAAAAAATAGAAAGTCACTATATTTTGTAATTGTGCCGTAGAAATTATAATTTTTATACAATATAAATTCATCAATAATATGAACATAAATAACAATCGTTCGTTCGAAAACAAAATTTCTCCAAAGGAGAAATTTTTAGAAGGAAATTCTCTTGATAATTTCCTGAATCAAAGATTTTCTCATACGCACATTCGTTCGAAAATCAAAGATTTTCTCATACGCCCATTCGTTCGAAAATCAGAGATTTTCTCATACGCTCATTCGTTCCGAATGAGCTTTCCGAATGAGCTTTCCGAATGTGCTTTCCAAACGACTCATCAAAAATCTTTCCAAACACCTATTTTATCTGAACAAGCTATAAAAAAAATTTCGCATAACATATCCAAAATCACAATCGGCTCAAATAGTTATCTCGCAACACTTAATGCAGTTCCAAAAAAGCGTGTATATGGGGAAAATCTTTTTAAAATAAATTCTAATACAGAATATCGCATATGGAATATACGCCGTAGTAAAATTGGTGCAATGCTAATTAAAAAGTTCAATTTGCCATTTAAAAAAGATTCAAAAATATTATACATTGGCGCAGCATCTGGAACTACTGTTAGTCATTTATCTGATATTGTGACTGATGGTGTAATATATGCAGTAGAATTTTCAAACCGACCAATGAGGGACTTATTAAAATTAAGCAAAATGCGCCCCAATATCATTCCAATACTTGCAGATGCTTCAAAAGTAGATTCTTTTGCCCATATTGTTGAAACTGTTGATATAGTTTTTCAAGATATTGCACAATCAAACCAAGCAGAAATTGCTGCAAAAAGTGTAAAGAGATTTTTAAAAAAAGATGGAATATTAATTCTTTCTATCAAAGCAAGAAGTATCAATGCAGTTGAAATTCCAAGAAAAGTTTATGAATCAGAAATTTCAAAATTAAAAAATGATTTTGGGATTAATTTTAAAATATTAAAAAAATGCGAACTTGCACCATTTCATAAAGACCATATTGGAATTGTGGCAGAAATAAAAATAGACAAATAAGGTTTATCTTAAATAATAGACATTATTAATTAATATGTGCAAATGTTATTTTAAAATTTTTTGTAAATCGTCTTTAATTAATAGCGTATATTTTTTTTAAAAAGCGTGTTCAATTTTTTTTAATCTAAACACATACAAAAAAATAAATGTTCGAGTATATTTATAAATTGCAAAACGAAAAAAAAATACAATACAAATAATGAAAATTTATGGAAAATTAACATCAGGTTTTGGAAAAGGGCAGTATTTTACAGAACTTGATGGATACAAAACTCAAATCAAAAAACATTTAAATTTTACTTCATTTCCTGGAACATTAAATATAATTATAAAAGATATTGATGCCATATATGATATATTAAATCAGTTAGATTTTGTAGCATTATTACCTTTTGTATGCAATGGTAATCAATATGGTGGGTGCAAATGTTATATTGCATCAATATATGGAGTTGCATGTGCAATAATAATTCCTGATAAAACACATCATAAAAAAGAGATACTTGAGATAATTTCTTCAAAAAATTTAAGAGATACTTTAAGCCTAAAAAATGGGGATGAAATTGAAATCAAACTCGATGAATAGTGTAAACTAATAAATTAAACCATTCTCTCTGCATACAATACGAATAACGCTCATTCTCTTTTTAAGAAACGCGTATTTACAAATTATATAAAATTTAAAAATTAGAGGTAAAACATTGAATATAGAAACTAATAACAATAATGAAAATCAAAACTGTTCTAAAACACATTCTTTTATGAATTATGGATATAGTCAAAATATAATTGATGCGATTTGTGCCATAAAATCAAATAAAATGATATTGGTTTTCGATTCCGATTCAAGAGAAGGCGAAACAGACATGATAATTCCAGCAAATGCTGTGACCAAAGAAATTGTTTTTAATATGAGGCGAGATGGGGGCGGATTAATATGTGTTGCATTAGATCCAATTGCATCAAAACAGTTAGGGCTTCCATTCATTTCAGACATAATAAATGAATGTTCAGAAAAAAGCAATTTAGTGAAAGCAGTAGTAGAAAAAAAGGGTGATGTTCCTTATGATGGAAGGTCTTCTTTTTCGATATGGGTAAATCATAGAAGCACGCGGACAGGAATAATTGATATAGATAGGGCTAAAACGATAAATAAAGTTGGAGAAATTGTAGAAAAAACACTTTCTGGTGAAAAAATTAAATTTAGTGATGAGTTTAGAACGCCTGGGCATGTAGCACTACTTAGGGCGGCAGATGGCTTATTAAATGAAAGAGCAGGGCATACTGAATTATCCTTAGCACTTGCAAAAATGGCAAATACAAATCCTGCAATGGTTGTATGTGAAATGCTTGATAATAATGGAAGTGGCAAAGCATTGTCAAAACAAGATGCAAAGGAATATGGAAAAAACAAAAATATAGTATGCTTAGAAGGAAAAGAAGTAATTGAGGCATATAAACTTTTTAATAGCTCGTTCGAAACGAATGATAGTATATAATTCGTAAAATTATACATAATAAAAAATATTGAATTAAATCTATAGGATATAAATATGACTGCCGCATGCAATAATATTATTAAACTCAATAAAACAATAACTAAAATAGAACACATTCCTGACATTTTAATAAAAGATATATCTATAATAATACCTGTAAAATCGAATCAAAAAGGAATTGATGATTTTTTATATTATTTTTTTCGAACTCAACAAAAATATCCTAAAGAACTAATTATAGTAGATAATAATTCCAATAAGCCCATATGTATTTCAAAAAAATATAAAAATTTTGATTTTATAAAATTAGTAAAATGTAATAAAATTGGACCTGCTAGTGCTAGAAATTATGGTGTTAAACTATCCAAAGGAACTTGGATATTATTTACAGATAGCGACTGCATTCCAACTGAATCTTTTTTAAATGGATATGAGTATGTTAATAAAAATTGTATTGGATATGCAGGCAATGTAACATCATTCGGAACTGATGCAATATCAAAATATTATGAAACTCAGAAGATTTTAATACCTTTGCCAATTTACAATTCTAATGTGCCATCATATTTAATAACTGCAAATTGTTTAATTTTAAAAAAAGCTATTGAACTAGTAGGGGGGTTTAATGAATGTTTTAAATTGCCTGCTGGGGAAGATATTGATTTATCAATAAGACTTAGTAAAGTTGGAACATTAGATTATGCAACGAAATCCACAATAAAACATAATTTTTCAGATGGCATGTTTGGATTTATAAAAAGATTTATTAGGTATGGCAAAGGAGCTAAAATTATTGAAGAAATACATGAAATTGATATGAAACCAAAAATATTTTCACCAAATGAATATAATATTTTAAATAATCTGTTATCAAAATGCCAATATATTTTATTGAAAATAGGATATAATATAAAATAATAAAATGTGGTATTTTTTATAGAATATAACTTATAAAGTTATATGCTGAGAGAAATCTTCAATTTCTTGAAAATGAAATCGTATATAATATTTAAAAAATAGAAAATAAATAAAAATATCTCAACGAAAGTTCAAATTTAAAAAATGCACCCAACACTATGGATAAAAGGTAATAAAAGCAATTCATTATCTGGAAAGACAATTGTAATTGGAGTTACAGGATGTATTGCCGCTGTTCATGTTATTGAACTTGCACGCGAATTAATACGGCGAGGTGCAACTGTGTATGCCGTAACAACACCTGCATCAGAGAAAATTATTCATCATGCAGCACTTCATTATGCAACAGGCAATGAAGTAATAAGAGAAATTACAGGC
>JAAXQB010000296.1 GCA_012329085.1 Methanosarcinales archaeon
GAGAATGTATTCCAGAATGCCCAACAGAAGCACTTAGCTTAAATGAAAACAAAATTGCAATAGTCAATGATGGTGAATGTACAGACTGTGAAGTTTGTGTAAGTGCATGCCCAACAGAAGCTATTGAAATGAAAGTTTAAACGAAATAACGCTCATTTGTGAGAAATTAAAATTTTCTCTTAGTATATAATTTAAAAATTTAGCTCATTTTAATATAATAGTTTATTTACTCTTGTTCATATATTAAGTATTCGATAGAATATTTGGTGTATGGGCATTTATCTAATTTTTTTTTCATTTAACATAATTTATAAAATTATGTATTTAAATTTTTTATTTTATCACTTATGCACCTTTTCTCATAAATTTTTTTACAAACAGTTCAATTGACAAAATTGATGTTTTGAAATTGTTAAAATAAAACATTCATAAAAGTTCTATCCTTTTAATTGCATATAGGCTATAAAATTATACGCTCAAAATTTTTTTTAATTTCTCATATAAAATATAATAAAAAATAGTGAAAATTTTAACATATTTTTTCAATTCTAAAAATTTAATTTATGCGGCATGTATATTCGATATGCTGTAACTAAAAATTATTACAATTCTATTTAATTTACAAATTAAATTCAAAATTTTATAAATAATTTAAAAAAATAATTTATAATACACCTTAGTATTTCTGAAAATAATCATGAAAAAATTAAATTTAGTTTATATATAAATTAAATTTATATTTCCATAAATAAATATATAGTTAGATCCAATCAATAGATTGCATTGACTGTTAAACTAAATTTTATATGTTGAATAAGTATATTATATAGATTTTTAATAGAAGTTCCATGCATCATATGTATAATTGAATTCATTTTAAATAAATATATCTTGATATAATGATTAAGTATATATAAGATTGGGATATTTTTACATATGTAAATGTATAGTTTATTGAATAAATATAAAAATTTAATAAATTTATATAAATGTATTTTTTATATATTCCATATATAAAATTAAAATAGAAGACATGCTTATGAAAATAAATCAAAAAATATTAGTTCAATTATTAGTGGCATTATTAGTGCTTTCTATGATGCCGGCAGCTGTACAAAGTAGTTATCTATCACCTGTAGGTCTTGATATTGAACCACCAACACAAGAAATATTGTTTGGAGAAATTAGAACATATACCGTTAATGTAACTGTCCAACCACACCATGTAGGTCGAAAGTTAAGGGTAGGATTTAATACACGAAATAATAGTATATTGGCAAATTTAATTGGACCTGATGGTTTTGATACAGGCGTAATGAGAAGATCTCGTACAAGAACATGGACGCCTATTGCTTCAGGGATCCATACATTTACATTTAGCGTTAGTCCACAATCTGGCTTAATGGTTGGCACAAATCATCGCATGACTATAAGAGTAAATGATGTAGAAAGATCTACTGCCATGTCACATCCAGCAGTTGTTCCAATTCCAGAGCTTGCCACAATGATTTTAGTTGGTCTCGGACTATCAGGATTGGGACTTGTTAAAAAAGGAAAAAAAGATTAAACATAAATATTTACATTACCAATTTTATTGACTATAATAGCCCCATATATTCAATCAAAATTATTGAATATAAAAGACTTATTATATCAATAAGGAGAATAATTAAATTGTCTGCACTAAAATTTAATAAATTGGTAAAGTAGTTTTGATTAAGAATTAAAGAAGAAGATTGTGATTAAATACAAAAAGAAGGTAAAACAAGAAAATATAAATAGGAAATTTAAAAAATTTTTACTAAAAAATTGTATTTCATCCTTTTTTATTTTAAATAATATACAACTTTTGACATCATGGGTTTAATATTTAACTTAGAAAACTTGATAAAAAATATTTTTACCAAGTAAAAAAATTAATATTTTAGAATAAATATCTGAAATAGTTTCAGATGCGATGGGCTTTTTTATTGATGGGGCTGATAAATACAAGACTTTTTATTTTTTTATAGTAGTGTCATAAATTGCATACAATCTGCTTGAATTTTTAACTCATTAATCTAAACAGTTGAATTTCGCATCCAAGTTATATTATAAAGTTACATTATAACTTAATAAAAATTGATAATATTGTGATGGTCCCTTCTATCCATCAATCGCCCCATACAATTAAATCATACAACACCTTTTATTTTATATACACCCCTAATTTTTATATATTTTCTACTATGATGAATATTATTTTCATTCACCCATATTGAACATTTTTATATTCATTAATATAAATAAATAATATTACATTTATTCTAAACAAGATAATAAAAATCAGTCAATATAGTCCTCGTTTTAAAAGATTGTGTCCGATTCACAAAATTATTTATTCTTGAAAATACCTGATCCATAGCATTGTTTGTTTCAAAAGGGAATATAGCTTCAATTAATTTATTATTTTTAGGATAAAAAAATTTCGATAGCTTATTTGGAACGAATAATCGGTATTTTTGAAATAATTTATTCTAAAATAAATTCCATGATATCTTTATATTGTATTGATAATTGAAAAACTGTTTCCAAACAAATGAAATCTATTACAAAAGTATGGATTTAACGATTGATATGGAACATTTTATCAATGTTTTCAAACTATACATTTTAGTTATTGCATTACAGTTATATAATATATACATATATAAATAATCTTATCATCAAAGATTTTCCAAGAAATGCGATTATTCAACAGAAATATCATCCGCTTGTTTTTAACTAATTATTGAAATACAAGTTATTAAATATTTTTATAATTGTAAAAAAGAACTTGAAATGTTTTGTAATCTTAAATTAGAATAAATTCGTATAATGCAATATAAATTGGTGGGGAAAAGATTTTATAGCTTTGTACGCAAATTAAAGTTTGTGCATAGAAAAAATGAAAAAAAATAACACCCAGAAGATTCAATAATTAATTGTAAAATAAAACAGTTCAAAAAATTAAAAAGTTCTCTTTGTACATAATTTTACAAATTTTATGCCATAAGAAATTACAAAAACTCGAAAAATTCTCCAAGTGTATAATTTTATAAATTATATACAGTAAAAAATTATTTTTTACAATAACTTATAATAAGTTGAATCCGTTATATATAAGAATTGACATTTTAATCTACGAGAAATTGAAAATTTCTTTGAACATCGTTTAACGCCCATTCTTTACAAAACTTATTCTCAAAGAGAATAAGTGTTTAATGATCTTTATAAAGAACGAATGTTAAGCATATAACTTTATAAATTATATACAAAACCAAAAGGAGAATATATTTATGCGAGTCTCAATGGACATTGAAGTAAAAGACACACCGGGTCAGCTAATGCTGGTACTTAATCCAATATCAAAATTTAATGGAAATTTAATTTCGATAATACATCATCACGAAAATCGCACACCAAATGGTGCAATTGTTATTCATATTATATTTGAAATCGAGCCTAATGATTTAGATGCGGTAATAGACGCATTCAAAAAAAATGGCATTAAAATTAATAAAATTGGAGAGGATCGATTTCTTGAAAAAAGTGCAATTATTTTAATCGGGCATATCATCCACACAAATTTGCATGATACGATTGAAATGATTGATAAAACAGGATATGCAGAAGTTACAAACTTATCACTTACCATGCCAACTATTGATGGAACTTCTTCTGCTATTTTGGAAATTGAAGGGCTTAATAAAAATACTATGCAATCGGCAATTTCATTATTAAGTAAAGTAGCAAAAAGTAAGAATCTATTATTGATAGAACCAATTGAGAATATTTAGGATATATTAAGAATGTGTGAAATGAAAATAATAAAGGCATCTATTATAGGTTTTGGGACAGTAGGACAAGGCATTGCAAAAGTGCTTATGGATAAATCAGATTATCTCAAAAATATAGGGCTTGAAATAAAAGTAATAGCAATAGCAGATTCAAAAGGATCTGAGGTAAATTTAGAGGGAATTAATCTTGTAGATGCGATAAAGCGAAAAAAAGAATCGGGAACTGTTGCTTTGGAATCCTTGTCTGGCATTGAAATAATTGAAAATATTGAACATGAACTTGTGATAGAAACTACCCCAACTAATGCTGAAACTGGAGGAATTGGTCTTTTAAATATGCTTAAAGCATTTGAATGTGGGCGGGATGTTGTGACTTCGAATAAAGGTCCTTTAACTATAAAATATAATGAACTAATCAATGCATCCAAAAAATCAAATTCTGCATTCAAATTTGAGGCAACAGTTGGAGGTGCTATGCCAACTATTAATCTTATAAAAGATGTGCTAATTGGCAATGATATTAGAAGCATTCAAGGAATATTAAATGGAACTTGTAATTACATATTAACTCGAATGGAAGAAGAACAAGCATCTTATGAGCAGATACTTGCCGAATCAATAGAACTTGGAATCGCAGAAACCGATCCAAGTTACGATGTGGAAGGATATGACACCGCATATAAATTGGTAATTCTTGCACAAGATATATTTAAAATGGATGTTGGTTTCAAAGATGTGGAAATTACAGGAATTACTCAAATCACAAAAGAATCACTTAATATGGCAAAATCACAAGGATATTCGATTAAACTTATAGGGGAGATTGAAAAAGATTTAATTCGTGTTGCACCAAGGCTTGTACCACAAAATCATCCACTCTCTGTTAAAGGAACGATGAATGTTGCATATATACAAACAGATTTATCTGGTCCAATTACAATCACAGGCATGGGAGCGGGATCTATTGAAACTGCAAGTGCGATATTAAGTGATATTATCTCAATATATAAATAATATGATTTTAAATTTATTCCATCTAATATATGAGCGACTGCTTGCACAAGAGATTTTAAATGGACCAGTGCCGCCACATATTGCAATAATAATGGATGGAAACAGAAGATTTGCAAAACAAATCAATGAACAAAATATTGTAGGTCATAATAAAGGCGCAGAAACCATAGAGAAATTGTTGGATTGGGCACATGAGATCAGAATTAAACAAGTCACACTATATGCATTTTCAACTGAAAATTTCAATAGAACTGCGCAAGAAGTTGAACAACTATTTGAATTAATGAAAGATAAATTTGAAGAACTTCTTTTAAATAAAAAAATTTATAAAAATAAAGTTAAAGTTCGAGCCGTAGGTGATATCAATCGAGTTCCAGAATTTCTTAAAGAATCTATAAAAAATGCAGAATATGCAACACAATCACATGATGAATTATTGCTAAATATTGCAATTGCTTATGGGGGTCGGGAGGATATAATACAATCAGTAAAAGAAATTACAGATAAGGTTGTACGAAATGAACTTGATTTTGATGATATAACTGAAGATACGATTTCAAATCATTTATATCCAATTAAAGGGGCTTCAATACCTGCTGTGGATTTAATAATACGCACAGGAGGAGATAGGCGAATGTCTAATTTTCTTCCATGGCAAGCAAATGGTAGTGAATGTGCGGCATATTTTTGTACTTCTTTTTGGCCAAATCTTCGTAAAATTGACTTTTTGCGTTCAATTAGGGTATATCAAACAAGAATTGAAAATAAAAAACCAAATACAGCCAATAGAATTATGAGATTTTTATATAGTACATAATTTGTAAAATTATGTAATAAGAGAAATTTTCAATAGCTCGTTCGGAACGAACGAGCGTTTGTTTGTTTGGAACAAACACGCGTTATCTCATCTTCATTGTTAGGATTTTAGGCAAATTCTTAAATATCATAATCTTATTTAATAAAGCCAATGTGTATAGCTATACCTTCTAAAGTATTATCTCTAAAAGATGAAAAAAGGGCAATTGTTGATATGGGTGGAATAAAAAAAGAAATAAGCCTTGATCTTTTAAAAACTGTAGATGAATCAATAGTAGGAAAGTATGTATTGGTTCATGTAGGATATGCCATATCAGTTATTTCAGAAGATGATGGCGATGAAATTCTTAAATTATTAAGTGAATTTTAATTATTTAATTAATTAATACAATGGCAATCAATATCAAAGAAATACAAGAAAAATTAATAAAAAAGATATGTGAATATAAAGAAACCGTTCGTATTATGCATATTTGTGGAACTCATGAACGCACAATAGTTAAACATGGGCTTAGGCATATACTTCCAAAAAACATAAAGTTACTTAGTGGTCCTGGGTGCCCTGTATGTGTCACTCCTATTGAAGATATAGATTTTGCAATAGCTCTTGCAGAATCTGGAATTGTAGTTTCGTCTTTTGGAGATATGTTTAGAGTTCCTGGTACTTCTAATAATTTATTTGATGTCAAATCTAATGGGGCAACTGTTAAAATGGTTTATGGTATCAATGATGCCATAAAATTTGCAAAAAATAATCCCGAAAGACAAGTTGTTTTTTTTGGAATAGGATTTGAAACTACAGCTCCAATGAATGCTGTTGAGTTGCTTAAAAAACCTCCAAAGAATTTTAGTATAATTTCATCTCATAAAATTGTTCCCCCTGCAATGGATTTACTTATTTCTGATATTTCTGTGGATGCATTTATAGCACCGGGTCATGTTTCTACTATTATTGGAACTTATCCATATAAACCATATGCAGATAAAGGGTTTCCTATTGTAGTTGCAGGGTTTGAAGCATATGATTTATTACTTAGCATTTATATGATATTAAAGCAAATTCAATCAAATAGTTCTAAGGTTGAAAATGCATATCCTCGGGCAGTATGCAAAGAGGGAAATTTAAAAGCACAAGAATTAGTTAATCTTGTTTTTGAAGTAGTAGATAGTAATTGGAGGGGTATTGGAGTTATTGAAAAATCTGGACTTGGATTAAAAAATGAATTTAAAGAGTTTGATGCAATATCAAAATATAGTGCAATATATAAATCTGTATTGAATAATATTAAAAAGAAGGGAACTAACGGTAATTTGAATTGTATGTGTGCCATGATTCTTACAGCAAAAGCAGATCCGACTGAGTGTTCCATTTTTGGCATTGAATGTACTCCAAAAAATCCTGTGGGACCGTGTATGGTAAGCATGGAGGGAACTTGTTATAATTGGTATAAGTATTCAAAAGAAGGTACTATTGCACAATCTATTACGGAGAATGTGCTATAAAAAATGCATGAGTACTCACTTGCAAAAGGCATATTTGATGGTGCTATATCTTCTGCAAATACACATAATGCAAAAAAAATAAATTGTGTGAAAATTAAAATTGGGAAACTTATGCATGCAAATGCAGATCAAATAGAGTTTTGTTTTAAAATTATTTCGGAAAATAGTATTGCAAGCGATGCTTTGCTTGATATTGAATATTTGCCTTTGAATGTTTTTTGCGAATGTGGATTTTGTGAGGAATTAGGCAAGGATAAACGAGAGAATAATATTTTTTTTGATGTTTTAAATCGTAAATGTCCTTTATGCGAGGGCGATTTGAAAATGAAAAATGGGAAAGAATTTTATATTGATTCAATCGATATTGAGCGGTAATGTTGTTTAATTTTTCTTACTGTATATAATTTATAAAATTATACACTCAGAAAAAGTTCCAATAGCTTTTTTGAAACAAACAAGCGTTATCTCGTAATTTACACCTATTTTACAGATTGTATGCATTTTTACAAGATAACGCACATTCATTCCGATATGTGCCATTAATAATTTCTTTAATTAGTTCTGAAGAAAATTTTGATTTACCTCTCTTTTTACCCCTACCAATTATATACTTTTAGGAATTTTTGATAGCTCATTCGGAACGAATGAGCGTTTGCTCATTCGGAACGAATGAGCGTTTAATTTTTGGGGTTTTTCAAGACCCTCTGAAATAAACTCCATGCGATATTTATTGAATATTTAAAAATAGCATCATTAAAAATTATTTAAAATCAAATAAACCTGCAAAAAGTGAGTTTATCACAATAGATGTTATATTTTTCTATTTAATTGACATAATGGAATACATCAATATGGAAATTTTACTATAACATATCGTTCTCATTACCATTGCTAATTTTACAATCTCATCTCTTATTTAACCAATTCACAATATCAAATTTTTCTTAAAGGAGTGTTTATGCAATTATCAATTTTGATAAACATTACAATATGATGATTGGGCATGAGTGTCAAAACAAAGTTGTGAGTTATCACTATTATAATTTTTCACTTAACGACTAAAAGTTTCAAAGCTTTTTATTTTTTATAGCACATATTTTGTAAAATTGTGTACTAAGGAATCCACCCTAAGACTAAAATAGCTTATATAAATCAATTAATATTTATCATATTTGTGGCAATACGATTAAAATCATAATTAATAATTGTCTAATTTGAATAAAATGCTTATTGAATTGCACAATATAAATTAATTTTAGGACAGCTTGTAAGAGAAAAAAATTTAATTTCTCGTATGTGCGTTTTCCATTCCATAAACAAGTGCGATGAAAAAATTATTTATTATTGCAAAATCGGCAATCATGGATGCCTTATTGCTTGCTTTTTTCCGCAGTTGTTTTTATCAAATTGCAAGACTAAGCAATAGCAAAATTTAGAATGGATAGGGATGAATGATTACGATATTTGCAATATTAATTATTTTATTAGCTGTGTCGAAATAATAGTTTCTACTTTTTGCATGCATTTGAAAAAAAATTTCAATAGTCATGAAGTTTAAAAATGCATATCTCGAAGCAATCTCATCTATCAAAATTTTATGCTATATGAGAATGTCCCTTTGTGAAAGCTGCCATATTCAAAAAATTAAAAAATTTATTTTAGTATATAATAAACGCCCATTTGTTCAATCATGAACTTTACAAATTATATACTAACGCTCGTTTGTTCCAAACGAACTATTGAAAATTAATATAATTTCCAAGTTTCAAAGGGACCAACAATACCAATTATATTGCCTTTCTACACACCATATGTCAATTAATTTCTTGCTTTTTGATAGAATGTTAAATCAAATAAATCTGCTTTTGTAAGCATTTCATCTATCACTTCTATATCATATTGCGTTTGTGCAATTTCAAGTGCAGACGGAACAACTATTGCTGGATCAAGTACCCACATACCATCCCATTCAGCAAAAGACCTTTTTACAATTTCAGGATCCATACCAAGTCTTTCTGCAAAAATTTCAGATGATTCGTCTATATTTGCTTCTACATATTCAGTCGAATAAATAAATGTTCGTATTATTTGCTCCACAATTTCTGGATGATCTCTTATAAGCGTTCCACTTACAACAAGTACACAGCATAAATGCTCTGCCATCATTTCACCAGATGTTACAATAATAGTCCCGGTTCCATCTTCTTCGATTATTGTTGGGTGTGGGTGCGGCAAGAATACAGCATCAACTGTTCTTGCTGCTATGGCAGCTTTTGCAGGACTCGGTCCCATTGGAACAAGTGTGACATCTTCCCCTATTATAAGATCATTTTCAATAAGCCATCCACTCAATACAGTATGTTGAATGGATCCTGGAGGAAATGTTCCAATTGTAAGACCTTTTAAATCAGCCGGCGTTTCATATATTAAATCTGTTCTTAAAACAAGATCGGATCCTTGAGTTTGTACACTTGCAACAATTTTTGCATCGAGCCCCCTGGCAATTGCACTTATAGCAGGTGCAGCTCCTACAAATGCAACATCGTGTTCTTCTGCAAGCATTGCTAACATTTGTGGCATACCTGAGGGGAATGGTGGTGATACTTTAATTTCATTAACTCCTAATGGTGCAAGGTCTCTTTTCCACCATCCTTTTTCATCTGCAACTACAAATGCAGCATGGTGTGTGCTTGGTTGGAAACTCATTCGAAGTGTGTCTAATTGTGGTGGTTCAACTGGTGGAACTGGATCTTCGACTGGCGGAATGGGTGGTTCAACTGGTGGAACTGGATCTTCTACACATCCTGTGATAAAAACTGCTGCTATTAATAAAATAATAGCCATTATTGATTTTTTTGTATTTTTTTTCAATTTTATATACCTCCTTTATTGGTAGTTACACATTATTTATTTTAGTTTTGATATATAATGATTTCCCTATATTGCACAATTATGCCACAAAAGTATTAATACAATCGATGATATTATACAATTGGGATAATTACAATCCATTTATCTGAAATTAAAAAAAGAATAGGTTTTATAAATGAATATATCTAATAAATTAATTAATGCAGCATTTGAATCTGATGAAGCATTTATATCTATGTTTTCAAAAGTAATAAAAGAAGATTTGAATACTAATGTAATCGATTTTTCAAAAAGTGCAAATATTTCCTCAAGTACTTTGTATAAAATACTCCTTGGAGATAGAAAACCAAATATAAAAACTCTTCGTCAAATTGTAAATGCAATAAAAAGTCTCGAAAATATAGAAAAAAAAGAATTTATTGCCGTTATAGCTGTACGACCTGTATTAAATACAATAGGTAGTACAAAAAAATCCATAAATGGTAAACTTTTAACAATAAAAGAATATTCTGCAAATTCAATCGAAGATGTGATTGTTGCATCCATTCATGCCGAGAGAGATGGTGCAAAAGCTATTGTATGTGCACCAATTGTAAGTCACACGATAGAAAAAATATTGCAAATCCCTGTTGCTACAATTATGCCAAAAAATAGTTTAGATGAAGCAATAGAACTTGCGGCACGAAAAATGACATGATTATTAAATTGGATTTTTATTGTATTGAATATTTATTCATCAACTGGTAGTGTTTCAAGCTGACTTGCGGCATTCCATATGAGTGTTCTCGTATGTAAAGGAATGTTAGGGTCAATACTCACATCTTCGAGAATTGAAGTACTATGTGAAATCCTTATGAATAATGGTTTTTCGTTATCTTGTAATGTTGTAACTACTTCATTTACATTACGGCGAATATTTCTCGGAACTGCTTTATCTTTTGCAATATGTTCTAACATTTTAATGCATTTTTTAATAATTATTTCAATTTCTGATTTTTCTACCATCTAAATCACCTTTTTATATACTATATAATTTGCAAATACTTGTTTCTTATGGTTCTTATTGTATATAATTTTACAAATTGTATGCTACTATAAAATCTCTGACAGTTCATTTTTGGAAAGAGAGTGGAGCGCCATTCATATTATGCAATAAGATGAAATTTTAATTTCTTGTTTAATTTATAATAAGAAAAACACCGTATAGTTTTATATGCCCTTTATGTTAAAATTTTAGTCAACCTTGTGGAATTGTGTATAAATTATTTAAAATAGTTAAAATTTTAATTAAATAATTTTTAAGATTTTTCCAATATCCCTAATAAATAGCATCACAAATTATATTAAATTTATTGATTTACTAATATATCTTAGATAATTTCGACAGCTCATTCGGAACGAATGGGCGTTCGTACAACATATATAAAGAGAAATAAATGAAATAAAAACATGCCCAAATGCACCCCCATCACTTTGTAGATATAATTTATCTGCTATCCAAGAATTATCTTATAGGCATCAAACATATTCTCAACTGTTTCTCTTTTCTTAAATAATTCAAATATTTCATATTCTTCAACACCTAAATTTGATATGATAAGTATATGTTCTGCTCATTTCATTTTTTCATTAGCACATTTTCCGAAGGAAAATAGGCGTTATATGTAATTTGTAAAATTATATACTTAACACCCATTCTCTTTAAGAATGAGTTAGAAAAATTTCCTTTTATCTCGTAAGCTCATTCGGAAAGCAAATTCGGAACGAATGAGCGTAATCACTCATTCTTTCAGAATGAGTTTAAGAAAATCTTTGATAGCTTGTTCAGAATGAACAAGCATTTGCTCATTTGGAACAAATGAGCGTTATTTGAACAAGCGAGCGATAGTTGCTTTTTATCAATTTTCATTTCATCTAATTTATTGCACATCATATTTTATTCTTCAAGCTTCATATCTAAATCATCAAAAAGATAAATATTGTATTTATCCACCTCCTAAGAATCTAAATTACACATTTGAATTAATCACATTCAATTGGAAGTGTAAAATAAAATATACATCCACTTCCTTTTTCCGATTCCACCCATATATCGCCACCATGTGCATTAATAATTTTTTTAACAATTGCAAGACCTGTACCAGTTCCTTTTATTTTTTCACTTACTCTATAAAATAAATCAAAGATTTTATCATGCTCTAATTTATCAATTCCAATTCCATTATCTTTTATAAAAAACTCATGCGTTTTAGAATCTGAGCAATATCCAATTTCAATCAAAGGATTGTCATTTTCACCCCCAATATATCGAATACTATTTCCAATTAAATTAATTAATACTTCGATTAAACGAACATGATCAACAAAAACCATAGGAAAATTTTTTGCAATCTTAAAATCCACTTTATGAGCTGTTATTTCACTTTGTAGTTGCGATATTGCATCATCTACAAGTATATTAAATGGCACTTTTTCTTTAGATTTTATTATACGACCTGCACGAGAAAGTTGCAATATCTCAGATAATAACACTTCCATTTTATCCGCACCATTTATGATGTGTTTAATATACATTTCAGCATCACCTTCAATTTTACCATCTAATTCTGACTTTAACATATTTGATAGACCTTTAATAGTTAAAAGTGGAGATTTAAGGTCATGAGATACGGTATGTGCGAAGCTTTCCAATTCTTTATTTTTTTGCAGTAATTCAAATTTTGCCTTTTTTAGATCTGTAATATCAATAAGTATTTCTAATACGGCACTTACTTCTTTATTAATGTCATAAATTGGCAAACAAGAAATAAGATAGGTTTCATCAATTCCTTTTATATTTTTAAATGTTTTTTCTTTATTTATTATCTCATTGCCTGACTTAAAAACAACATTTGCCAATAATGTATCAGTTTTAATATTAAAAATATCAACAAGTTTATGTCCAATAATATCATCTATTTTTTCATATCCTGCCCAATTAGCCAATTCATCGTTAGCATATTTAAGTTTTTCATCTTTATCAACATATATTAGAAATACAGGATATGGCATAAATTGGATTATATTTTTAATAGTATCTTGTTCTTTTTTGATGTTTAAACGCATAAAATCAAATGCGTTAATTAATTGTCCAATCTCATCTTTATTTTTATTGGGCAATTTAACATCAAAGTCTCCTGCACTCATTTTTTTTGCTGCATCTGTAAGATCTAAAATTGGGACAGTTATGCTTTTAGTAAGTAATGTTCCTATTAAAGAAATTAATATAGTGGTTATAACTAATATTGATGCTATGTATTTTTGTCGTTCTAAAATAAGTGCATCATATTTTTTTAAACATAATGCAAATCCACGAATTGATAAAAAACCATCTTTATATGGTTGGACAAAAAAACTAAAACGATAAGGATTCGTTTCCCCATACATACCCACCAAGTATATTCTATCAATTGTATGTACAATAGAATCTTTTCCCTTTGTACTTCTTGTATTTGCAATCATTTCATCAATTGCTTCTTTTGAAAGTTTTATAATTTCAGGAGTGACTGTTGGAGGGTTTTGAAAATATGAAACCATAACTTCTCCATCGGGTGCATATGAGGTAAATTTAAAATTTAAATTATGATACATCAAATCTATCATATTTGAATTGTTATTAATCATAGAAATTATGATTAATGTTCCTACTTGTGTACCCCTGGTATTAAAGATTGGTTTATGGACTACAAGTCCCATAAAATTTTCAAATCCATAGGATATAAGTTTGCTTTGGGGACCTGCTAACATAAAATGACGATTGAATAATCTTTTTCTATAATCAAGAGTTCCGTTTAATGCTATATCAAATCCAGTCCCAAGCTCATTGCTTGATAATTTATTTCCAACTTTTTCTATATCACTTCTTGAAATAACAAATCCTTCTTGATTAACTACAATTACAATGTGGATTGAATCTTTAAACATGTCATCACCCACTTTTTGAAATTTCATGGTATTGTAAATGTTAAAAACAGATTTGTCTATGTTTCCTATATCACCTTGTTCAATATCTCTTGCAATATTTGGCGATGATATAGATGCAGTAGTAATCATGGATTCTATGAATGAATTAATTAAATATTCCGCAGATGTGATTCGTGTGATGGTATTAAATTCTAATTCATCATCGATGGAGTTAAGAGTTGCACTATATAATAAAAAACTTAGTAATATTAAAGGAATTATCGATAGTAAAATTATTATCCCTGCATATTTTTTCTTAATACTATAATCTTTAAATTTTTTTATATGCATAAATTTATTTAAATGTGAATTTATTGTTAATGCGATGAATAAGACAACGCGTATTTATTCCTAATGAACAAACACTTGTTCAGAATGAATAATATATTGAAAATTTATCTTAATACATAATACGAAAATAAGAAATTTTTTCTATAACTCATTCTGAGAGAATGAGTGTTTGCATATTTCCCTTTGAGAAATATGTATTTACAAATTATATGCTAACGATTGTTCGTTCCGAATAAGATATATAAAATATCAATTAACTATATTTAATTAATATTGCTATATAATATGAAATCAGTACTATATAAATATTACTAAAAATTAAAATTCTCGATAGCTTCAGCTACTGATAGGTTAAAACTATAATTCTTAATAAATAGATAAAATACGAGAAAATTTTTAAATGCACTCTTCTTTGAAGTGCATGCACTCTAAAATTGATGATTGTTAACGATAAACTAAAAAATACAAAAAATTAATTTTTTTTCTAAGTGTCTAATTTTACAACCTTAATCCAACAAAATGCGAGATTGTTTAACTTTGATATTTATATTTGCTTTTGCATGCCCTATTATATTCCATATATAATTTTTATTTTTAAATTATTTTGAGATAATTCAAATTTTATTTAGCATTGTATTTAATATTTTGCATCCTTGATAAAAATAGTAAAACGGATTTATAAATTTTGTAATAGTATATGATTTGTAAATTATATACTGAGAGAATTTTTCAATTTCTCGATTATTTAAATTTTGTAAATTTTAACTAAATTATTTTTGTTAAAATTCAATATACGCCCATTTGTTCCAAATAGACTATCAAAAATCAAAGATTTTTTCAAACGCTCATTCATTCTGAATGAGCTATTGAAATATTTGTATATTAAGTTGTATTAATATTTATATAAATTGGTGTAAAATTATAAATCATTTTTAATGTTAAAAAATAATTTTTTTAAATTATACAAGGGTGTAGAAAGTGAGCTATATAAAATATTATCATACATTTCATTCCATTTTTTGTATAGCTCTTTCGGAACGAACGAGCGTTTACTCGTTTAAGAACGAACGATTGTATTAGAAAATCTTTGATTTTCGATATATTTTTCAGCATCAAGGGCAGCCATGCACCCCGAACCTGCTGAAGTGATTGCTTGTCTATAAATAGGATCTGCAACATCACCTGCGGCAAACACTCCTTGCACACTTGTTGAAGTTGCATTTCCATTTGTTCCGCTTTTAATTTTAAGATACCCTTTATTATCCATATCAAGTTGTCCTTTAAAAATATCTGTATTTGGTTTATGCCCTATTGCAATAAATATTCCATCTACAGCTAAATGTGTGATTGTATCTGTTTTTACATCTTTAATTTTCATGCCTGTCACGCGCGTACCATCTCCTACTACTTCTTCGAGGGTGTGATGCCATTTTATAGATACAATTCCATTTTTTTCTTTTTCAAATAATTGGTCTGAAATTATTTTTTCAGAACTAAATTCATCTTTTCTATGTACAATGATGACCTTTGATGCAATATTTGAGAGATACACTGCTTCTTCGACTGCCACATTTCCGCCCCCAATTACTGCAACAGTTTTTCCTCTATAAAAAAATCCATCACAAGTTGCACATCCTGATACGCCTTTGCCCTTATATTCTTCTTCCGAAGGAATCCCGAGATATCTTGCAGATGCACCTGTTGAAATTATTAAAGCATCGCAGGAATAAGTTCCATTATACCCTTCAAGAATGAATGGTTTTTCATTCAATTTTACAGAATGAATATGATCGTTTATTAATGTGTCATCAAATTTTTCAACATGTTTTCGTATATTTTCTATAAGTTCTGGTCCGCGCAAGTTTTCTAAATTTCCGGGCCAATTATCTACTTCTGTTGCAGTCATAAGTTGTCCGCCTTGTTCAAATCCTGAAATAACCACAGGATTTAAATTAGCACGGGCGGCATATATGGCTGCTGTGTATCCAGCTGGTCCAGAACCAAGTATCAAAACACGGCAATGTCTATTAATATTTTTTGTATTATTATTCATAATTTCACTCTTTTATTTTTTAAATTTTTAGATATTATTCATATGAAATGATACATTTTTGGATCTCTTCTTTTATAAGTTCAGCACCACCTACATTCACAAGCTCTTGTGCAAGACATAATGCCTCTTCCTGATAATTTTCAAGCGAAAGTATATCCTCCACATAAACAAAATCTGCACCATCCAGTGATAAAACTTCTGCTTTTACATAAATTTCATCCCCTTCAACTTTTGCAAATGAAGCAATTGGTATTGAACAACCACTCTCAACCAAGCTTATAAGTGTTCGTTCAATTTCTGTTTCAATCTTTGTTTGCATGTGATTAAGCTTTAAAAGATTGAAATTATATTCTGAATTAGATTTTGTAGCAATTGCAATAGTGCCTTGATTTGGAGATGGACAAAACAAATCAGAGGATAGCACTTCACCACTTATATTAAGTCCCATTCGTTCAAGTCCAGCTTTTGCAATCACAATCCCATCATATAACCCTTGATTTAATTTATTTAATCGTGTATCAATATTTCCACGAATATCCTGAATATTCAAATCTGGGCGATGCCTTAAAAGTTGTGCCCTTCTTCGCATAGACGAAGTTCCAATAATCGAACCATCATCAAGGTCATCTATTGATACATTGTCGTGTGTAAGCAATATATCATAAGGAGAATCTCGTAATAACACAGCGGCAATTGATAATTTATCAGGACGGATTGATGGAATGTCTTTCATTGAATGCACAGCAATATCAATCTCATTAGCATAAAGTTTAGCATCAAGTTCCCTTACAAAAACTCCAACGCCTTGCAATTGATAAAGTGGCTTATCTGTTATTATATCTCCTTGTGTTTGTATTGTTTTAATGGTAGATTTTACACCTTCTTTTTCCATCAACTCTTTTACAATATTTGCTTGAGTTATGGCAAGTTTGCTACCCCTTGTTCCAATAATCATTTAAAGATTTTCCTTATATGCATCAATCGTTTTTTCGAGATCATAATCATCATGCGATAGAGACAAAAAGCAAGTTTCAAATTGCGATGGCGGTAAAAAGATACCACTATTTAACATTTGGTGAAAGAAATCAAAATATTTTTTTTTATCGCATTTTAATGCTTCCGCATAGTTTGATGGTTTATCCCCAAAAAAGACTTTAAACATTGAACCTATTCCTGATACTGAATAATTTTTATTTTTATCTTCTATTATATCAGATAATGCTATACGAAGTTTATCTCCGTTCAAATTTAAATTTTCATATATATATTTTTGTTTTAGATTTTCTATCACACTTAAACCTGCTGCCATGCTAATTGGATTTCCATTAAATGTTCCCGCTTGATATATTGGACCATTTGGTGCCATTTTTTCAAGAATTTCTTTTTTACCCCCAATAACTCCAATTGGCAAGCCTCCGCCTAATACTTTACCAAGTGTTGTAAGGTCTGGTTTGATATTATAATATCCTTGTGCCCCACTAAGTGATACTCTAAAACCTGTTATCACTTCATCAAATATTAAAACAATGTTTTCTTCTTTTGTGATTTTCCTAACTTCTTTCAAATAATCTTTTTTTGGAAGTATTGGTCCAATATTTCCCATAATTGGTTCCATAATTAGAGCTGCAATTTCTCCTTTATGTAATTTAATTATATTTATTAATGATTCGATATCATTAAATGGTATTTGAAGTGTGTTTTCTGTGGCAGATTTTGGAATGCCAAGAGAGTCAGGAATTCCAAGTGTGGTAGCACCAGAACCTGCTTTTACAAGAACGGCATCATGTGCACCATGAAATCCACCTTCTATTTTTATAATTTTATCTTTTCCTGTCCATCCTCTGGCAACACGAATTGCACCCATTGTAGCTTCTGTGCCTGTTGATACAAATCTAAGCATTTCAATAGAGGGGTAAATATTAACTATTTCGTTTGCAAGTTTAATTTCAAGTTCTGTTGGGGTGCCATAAGCCCATCCTTTTTCTAATTGATTTTGTATTGCATTTTTTATGGATTGATTTTCATGCCCAAGTAGAATTGGGCCATAGCTCATGCAATAATCAATATATTCATTCCCATCAACATCAATAAGTTTAGAGCCCTTAGCTGATTTTGTATAGAAGGGGTATGGTTTAATTGCTCGGACAGGACTACTAACTCCCCCCGGCAATATTTCTTTTGCCTTTTCATATAGTAATTTTGATTTATGCGTATTTAGAAGGTTTGTATATCCTAAATCATTGCAAGATTTTTGTTTTTCAAGTGCCATAATTATAATCAAATGTTAATTAAATGTTAATTAAAAATAGTGTTTAATATTATTTATATGATTTGTGTTTATTGTGGATAAATTTAAGCTGTTTATGGCCTATTTTATATTCTTTTTATTTTTAAATTATAATTATACATAATATACACATATTTTCATATTAAATGATTTAAATTTAAAAACAATAATAATGAGGCGATGATAATAGTGGTGATTGTGGTGATAAAAAAAGAAATTTCTATAAATTTATAATTTATATGGATATTTTTCGAAAAAGTAATTTTTTTTCAGTGTGCAATTTTACAAATTATATGCTAGCGCTCATTCTCTTCGAAAATTCGCAAACGCTCGTTTGTTCCAAACGAGCTATTAAAAATCAAAGAGTTTCTTAAACTCATTCTTTCAGAATGGACTATAAAAAAATGATAAATAAAATCAATAAAATTTGAGATATTTAAGTTCAGTTGAAAAAATGTGTAAAAAAATATCATATTTAATAAAAAATATATAAAATGTTAAAATATTAATTAATTATAAATTATCTCTTATATAAAAAATAAATATTAAAATAATATTTTAAACAATTATTACATTTATTACTTAATTGAAAATAAATTAAAGGTCACTATCATCTGCAAACTTAATTAACAATTCACCAAGCTCACGAACATATTTTGGATTAAGATTGAATCTACTTTTTCTTTGCCCACTTCGTTCTTTTGCAATTGTCACATATTCATTATCGTATTTTTCACTTGATTCAAGATTTATTGTCAAAAACCAACCTGCGCCCATTTTTATTTCTGCATATGCGTTTTCTTTTGTATTTTCAGTATCTGTCATAATTATTATACCTATTTATAATTTAATTTGATATTGGATAATCTATATATTGCACTTTCTTTTTATTAATGTATCGATTTAGAGATTCAAATATTCGAATTGTTTAATTTTTTAAACTATTTTATTGTTTAACTGCTTTACTGCTTTACTGCTTTACTGCTTTACTGCTTTACTGCTTTACTGATTTATACTTGTATTAAATTTTTATGTATCGCAGTTGCAATAAGTGCTCCTTTAACGCCAATTTGTTTTAATAGCTCAATGTCAGTCATATCTCGAACTCCGCCACCTAATAAAATATCTGCTTTCGATTGTTTTACAACTTTATTTAAAAAGTTCATATCAATTCCTGAAGACATTCCAACTTTATCCATATCAAGAATAATGATATTTTTAAGCTTTACTTCATTTAAACATTCTATAATCTTAAATAAATCGTTTGGCATATTTGAATCTTTTGTTAGAATTTTTCCATTTATTATATCAATACTAACACTTATTTTATTTGGATATTTCTTAGCAGCATGGAGCATAATTTCAAGTGATGCAGTCTCAGTTCCAAGAACAAGAATATCTGCACGAGAGATTGAATTTTCAACATCTAAATAAGATGAAATTCCAGTGTCTAACATAATCTCTGATTTTTTTGAAATATCCTTAATTACTTTAAAATTTATATCATTTTTTCCTTTACCTTGTAAAACATTTAAATCTGCAATATATACTTTTTTGGGATTTACGGTATCTATTACTGAAATTGGATCTGATTTATTGCATATTGTACTAAATTTATGTACAGGTTGATATTCATCTCGATTTTTATTTTTGGCATGGACAACTATACCATCAAATATATCTAATACAAATATGGTTTGAAACATAATAATACTATAAATTACTTATACTATAAAAATAATTAATATCTTTACATATTGTATGTATATACGAGACAACACTCATTTGATTTGAATGAGTTATTAAAATTTTCTCCATATATATATAATTTTATAAATTATATACAATAATAAATCTCAAAGGAAAAAAGTATATGAAATTATTAGTAAGTCCGATTAGTATAGAAGAAGCAATTATTGCATCAAAAGGTGGTGCAGATATTATCGATGTTAAAAATCCAAAAGAAGGATCTCTTGGTGCAAATTTTCCATGGGTTATAAAATCAGTAAGAGATTCAATTGATTTAAAACAGCCACTTAGTGCAACAATTGGAGATTTTAATTACAAGCCTGGTACCGCATCACTTGCAGCACTTGGAGCTGCTGTTGCAGGTGCGGAATACATTAAAATTGGATTATATGACATTCAAACAGAAGAAGAAGCATTTGATATGCTAAATAATATTACAAAATCTGTTAAGGATTTTGACCCATCTAAAAAAGTTGTTGCATCTGGATATTCAGATTATGAACGAATAAATTCTATTGACCCTTTACTACTTCCAAAAATTGGGGCAGAAGCAGGTGTCGATGTAGTTATGGTGGACACAGGAATTAAAGACGGTCGTTCTACATTTGAATTTATGCCAGAAGATACATTAACTAAATTTACAACAAAAATTAAAAGCGTAGGACTTGAATCTGCCCTTGCAGGAACTCTTAAATTTGAAGATTTGCCAATGCTTAATCGTATCAATCCCGACATAATAGGAGTTCGTGGAATGGTATGCGGAGGGGATAGAACTTCTTTTATAAAACAAGAATTAGTTGAAAAATTAAAATCTGTAATGAATTAATTTTATATTCCTGCTACAAAAGATAATAATGCAAAAACAAAAGCGATTTTAAAAATTAAAGAAGATTTAGCAGGATTGTTTTTTAATACAATTTCATATATTGCAAATATAAAACAGATATTTACAAATAAAATAAAAATCAAATATTCAATTGACATCATTGAAGTTAAAAATGGGATTGGACTTATAACTATTGCAATGCTCGTAATAAGTGCTGCAAGGTTTGCAGACTTTTTTACACCAATCTTGATTGGAAGTGTTTTTAATCCTTGTTTTTCATCACCTTTAATATCTTCAATATCTTTTACAATTTCTCGTGCAATAGTTGCAAGCATTACAAGTAAAAATAATACAATTAAAACTTCCATTCCTTTTATTCCAAATACAGCACCTCCAAAAAGAACTGTTGCGCCTGTAAGATAACCAACTGCAATATTACCAATCAAAGCTTTTTGTTTTAATGTTTTCCCGTAATATATAAGAAGAATTGAATTAAAAAGTGCAATTAAGCCACAAATTATATGGATATAAAATGCGATAATAGTTCCAATTATAAAAAGCACAATCGAAAAATAAAGGGCATGAGTTCGATTAATTTTACCAGATGGAATTGGACGATTCGGCTTATTTATAGCATCTATTTCTACATCAAAATAATCATTTATTGCATTACCTGCTGCAGTTATAAGAAAAACTGCTATTAAAATAAGTGCA
>JAAXQB010000338.1 GCA_012329085.1 Methanosarcinales archaeon
AATTATTGGAAACTTCGAGTGTGACAAGTGTAATTTGAGAAGAACAATTTCCATCGGTGACGATGGCGTAAATCGAAGTTGCCGCCGAAGTGTAAGGCGAAGTAATCGGATTCATTCCATTGATGTCGCTGAAAAAATTAACGGTATTTCCAGTTGCACCGTTGATGGTATTTTCCAAAAGCGATAAATCAAAAATGGCAGTTCCATTTCCAGTATCACATTCGGTAGCGGTTGCTGGGAATGAAGATAAATTATTGGAAACTTCAAGTGTGATTTCTACAGGTTGAGAAAAACAATTTCCGTCGGTGACGATGGCGTAAATCGAAGTAGCTGCTGAAGTGTAAGGTGATGTAATCAGGTTTGTACCATTTACATCACTATAAAAATTAACGGTATTTGTATTTCCACCGTTGATGGTATTTTCCAAAAGAGATAAATCAAAAGTGGCAGTTCCATTTCCAGAATCACATTGGGTAGCCGTTGCTGGGAAAGCATCCATGTCATTGACTACATTTAAAGTCACTTGGACGGGGTCAGAAGTACAAAGTCCTTCCACAACAATTGCATAAATAGTTGTGGTCGTCAAGACATTATAAGGTGAAGCAATTGGGTTGGTCAAATTAATATCATCAAACCATTGCACCGTATTTCCAGAATTAATATTGATGGTTTCTTCCAGTAAAGTTAAATCAAAAGTAGCTGCGCCTGTGTTGTCCGCACATTGAGTAGCCGAAGCAGGGTCAGCAGGAATATCATCTATGACCGTCAAATTAACGGCAACAGGTGTGGAAGTGCAGCTTCCATTGTCCACTACGGCATACACAATAGTCGTCCCCGAAGTGTAAGATGTAGAGATTGGAATGGTCGCATTCATGTCTTCGTACCAGTTAACGGTCAAGCCATTTCCTCCATTGATGGTGTTTTCCAAACTAGCCAAATCAAAAATAGCAATGCCAGTTCCATCATCACATAAAGTATTCGATGCAGGGTTGGCAGGAAGATTTTCTGTGACGGTTAGCGTAATCGAAGCAGGTGCAGAGATGCAATTCCCATTGGCAGAAACTGCATAAATTGTTGTGGAAATAGTCGTGTATGGAGGGGTGATGGGTAAGGTGGTATTCACATCTTCGTACCATAAAACAGTATTTCCATTTCCGCCTGTGATGGTATTTTCTAAATTCGTTAAAGCAAAAGTAGCCGTTCCATTTCCGCTATCACATTCGGTAGCCGTTGCAGGATTTGCAGTACTGATATTTGCAATCGTCAAAGGAATTTCCACAGGAAGTGAAGCACAACTGCCATCGACAACTACGGCATACACACTTGACGGTGCAGTCGTGTAAGGTGATGGAATCGGATTCGTTGCGGCTGCATTAAAAAACCAATTGACTTGAAAACCTGTGCCTCCATTTACGGTTTCGGCTAAAGCATCTAGGTCAAAAATAGCGGTTCCATTTCCAACATCACATTGCGTGTCAGAGGTTGTGAATGCAGCTAAGGTGTTGGTGATTAAAAGTTCAATTTCGATAGGTTCGGCGGTGCAAGTTCCATCAGTCACAACTGCGTAAATATTTGTAGTAGGACTCGTATATAGTGATGCAATAGGTATCGTCGCTGCTGCATCAGAAAACCAAGTGACGGTATTTCCGTTACCACCATTTACGGTAGAGTTCATTGCATCTAAGTCAAATATTGCCTCTCCATTTCCTTCATCACATTGTGATTGGTTTGTGAAAAATGTATTTGGTAAGTCGTTGACTGTCAACGTGATAGGAACGGTAGGGGAGGTGCAGCTTGCCGTGCTTACTGTTGCGTAAATGGTAGTCGAACTACTCGTGTAAGGAGAAGTAATCGGGTTCGTTGCATCAATGTTTTCGTACCAATTTACGGTGTTATTTGTTGCTCCATTTATGATGTTTTCCAAAGGCGTTAAATCAAATTCTCCTGTTCCATTTCCATCGTCACATACCGAAGCAGAAGTCGAACTTGCTGCGGGTAATCCTTCTACCGTCAAGTCCACAGCAACAGGGGCAGAGGTACAACTTCCGTCCACGACTACGGCATAGATTGTATTTGAAATGGTGGAAAATGGAGGGGTAATCGAAATGGTCATATTCATGTCTTCAAACCAATTTACAGTATTTGCACTTCCTCCATTGACTGTTGTTTCGAGGTTGGTTAGGGGGAAAATAGCTGTCCCACTTCCCTCGTCACATTGAGTATCGTTGGCAGTAAATGCAGGAATCGAAGTGGTTACGGTCAAGGTGATTTCCACTACACTAGAAGAGCAATTTCCATCAGTTACAATTGCATAAATATTATTATTTCCAGAAATAAAAGGAGAGGTAATCGGAGTCATGGCTGCCATGTCGGAATACCAAAGTACGGTGTTTCCACTTCCTCCTGTGACGGTATTTTCCAAAAGAGATAAATCAAAAGTGGCTGTTCCGTTTCCTTCATCACATTGAGTCGCTGTTGTGGAAAATGCGTCCAAAGCGGTGACCACATCAAGTGTCACTTCCACAGGGTCGCTATCACAATTTCCATTCGACACTACTGCGTAAATAGTTGTACTTCCTGTCGTGTATGGCGAAGAAATTGAAGTCGTTCCTGCAAGGTCGCTGTACCAATTAATAAAAACACCAGCACTTGGATTGACCTCTGTAGCAATCATATTTAGGTCAAATGTTGCCATGTTATTTCCTTCGTCACAAAGGGTAGCGGTAGTCGCTGTTCCACTTGCACTTTGAGAAATTAGTAATAAAACTTCTACTACATTTGAAAAACAAAATCCATCTGTAGCGACTGCATAAACTGTTGTCGGTGCAGTCAGGTAAGGAGAAGAAATAGGGTTGGTCATGTTTTGGTCACTAAACCATTGGACAGAATTTCCGTTGCCTCCTGTTACCATATCTGCAATATTATCGAGATTAAAAGAACCTGTTCCGTTTCCTGTATTGCACTCGGAAGCAGAAGTTTGGAAAGCATTTATTTGTCCCAAAACAGTCAAAGGGATTTCTACGGGAGCAGAAGCACATCCACCTCCTGATACGGTTGCGTACACCGAAGTTGAAGTGGTCACATAAGTATTTATTGGAGAAAGGGGAATTGTTCCTGCGGCATCGGAGTACCAAGTGACGGTGTTTCCGTTTCCGCCATTGATGTCATTTTCCAAAAATGTGAGGTCAAAAATACCTGTCATGTTTCCTGTTCCATCATCACAAGATGCAAGGGTGGTCGCATTTGCGATAAGCGTATTGGAAATGTTTAGAGTCACATTAACTGTTGCAGCATTACAAGTTCCATCATTGACTACCGCATAAATAGTAGTTGCAACAGTATTATATGGAGAGGTGATGATGTTGGTTAAATTTATATCAGAGTACCATGTGACGGTATTTCCATTTCCTCCATTGACCGTATTGGCAAGTGCGTCAAGGTCAAAATTTGCCATGCCGTTGGCACCTCCGCATTGTGTGTCGGAAGCAGGATTGGATTGGGGTAAATTATTTACAGTTAAATCTATGGCTTCAATTGGAGAGGTGCAATTGGCATCTGAAGTGGTTGCATAAATTGTATTGGTCGTAGAATTATAAGGTGAAGTAATTGGATTATTTCCGTTGGGATCGTCGTACCAATTGACGGTATTTCCATTTCCTCCATTGATTATATTTTCCAAAAGAGATAAATCAAAAGTGGCTGTTCCGTTTCCTTCGTCACATTCAGAAGCGGAAGTAGCTGTAATTGAAGGACCATTTTCGACCGTTAAATCAATCGCTACAGGGGTTGAAGTACAATTTCCATTATCCACGACTGCATAAATTGTAGTGGTCGAAGTGGTAAAAGGAGTATTGATAATACTTGTTCCATTTGCATTTGAATACCAATTGACGGTATTTGTATTTCCTCCATTTATGGTGTTTTCCAAAAGAGATAAATCAAAAGTAGCTGTTCCGCTTCCGCTATCACATAGTGAAGTAGAGGTGGATGTCCCAACAGGTAATGCTTCTATATTCAAATCAACCGCTACGGGTGAAGAGATACAACTTCCATTTCCTACGACTGCATACACGGTTACAGTTGAGGTGGTGTAAGGTGATGGAATAGTTGTCGTTGCATTTAGGTCTGAGTACCAAGTGACGGTATTGGTAGTATTTCCGTTGACCATTTGGTCGAGGTCAGTTAGAATAAAAGTGGCTGTTCCACTTCCATTGTCACACTCTGTAGAGGAAGAAGTATTGGCAGTAGGAGAATTGCTTACGGTCAAATTAATTGCTACGGGACTCGAAATACAGTTTCCATTTGTGACGGTAGCATACACGGTTGTAGTTGAAGTGGTGTAAGGTGATGGAATAATTGTGGTTGCATTTAGGTCTGAATACCAAGCAACGGTATTTCCAGAACTTCCATTGATTATATTTTCCAAAAGCGATAAATCAAAAATGGCAGTTCCATTTCCAGTATCACATTCGGAAGCACCTGTTGGATTAGCAGCAGGCGCACTTTCTACTGTCAATACAATTGGAGTAATCGCAGAGGAACAGTTTCCATTAGAAACAGTAGTGAAAACGGTAGTCGTTGCTGAGTTGTAAGGGGAAGTAATTACATTAGTTGCGTTCATGTCGGCATACCAATTGACGGTATTTCCGTTGCCTCCATTTATGGTATTTTCCAAAACCGTTAAATCAAAATCGCCTGTTCCATTTCCTGTGTCACAAGCTGTTGTGCTAGTCGTCGTAGCTGTTGGGATTGACATTACAGTCAAGTCAACAGGTACAGGAGTAGAAGAACAAGAGTTGCTTCCTGTGATTACGGCATAGACTATTGTTGTTCCAGTATTGTATGGTGAAGAAATAGAAACCGTTGCGGCTAGGTCAGAATACCAAGCAACAGGGTCGCCAGAACCTCCAGTTACTATATTTTCCAAAGCCGTTAAATCAAAAATGGCTTGTCCGTTGGAAACCTCACATTCGGTAGCAGAAGTAGGATTACCTACTGGAGCTAAAATGACATTCAAATCAACAGGGGTAGGTAAAGAAATACATCCTCCTCCATCTGAAACTACTGCGTAAACGGTTGTGGTAGCTGTTGTAAATGGAGACGGTAAAGGGTTGGTCATATTAGCGTATAAAAACCAACTTACTGCATAGTTAGAGTTGTTATTGACCATTAAGGAGATGAGTGATAAATCAAATTCGGCACTACCTCCTCCCGTTAAATTACAGCTTTCACTTGTTGTAGTTGTGGCTGTGGGGGCTGAATTAAGCGTTAAAATAATAGATGCAATCGAAGTGCAATTTCCACTAGAAACTTCTGCATAAACCGTAGTAGGTGCGGTAGTGTATGGAAAAGAAATAGGGATTGTTGCATTCATATCTGAAAACCAACTAACGGTATTTCCTGTGTTATCATTTATGGTATTTTCCAAAAAAGTCAAATCAAAATCTCCTGTTCCATTTCCCAAATCACAAGTAGTTGCTGATGAATTTATTGCTGTGGGAGCAGCATCTATATTTAATGTAACTGTCGCAGGAGAAGAAAAACATGAGCCATTGGATGCGACTGCATAGATGGTCGTAGCTACTGTTGCATAAGGTGAAGTAATTGGAATCGTTGCATTTGCATCCGAAAACCAATTGACGGTATTGGTACTGTTTACATTGTTTGCTAAAATATTTAGGTCAAAAAGTGCGATTCCATTTCCTAAATCACAAGCACTTGTAGAGGTATTATTTGCCGTAGGCGCAGCAACTGCCGTTAAGGAAATAGCGATTGGCGCAGAGGTGCAACTGCCTGTTCCAACTACTGCAAAGACAGCTCCCGTTCCCGAAATATGAGTGGTAGGAGTGAAAATTTGTGCGGTGCCGCTAGGGTTAGAATACCAGGTAACCGTATTTCCAGAATTTCCATTGACGGTGTTGTTAACAGAGGTCAAGTCAAAAATAGCTTGGTTTCCTGCAACCGCACATCCTGTCAAACTTGCTGTGGATGCGGTAGGCATAGGCGTTACAAAAAGAGAAATAGCAGTTGCAACTGAGGTGCAAGGTGCGGTGCCAACTACGGCATATACGATTGTATTATTTTGTCCTAAAAAAGCTATTGGATTAGGAACAAGGGAAGTCGCATTTGCATTGGTGTACCAAGTTACAGGGAGTCCCGAATTTCCATTGACTGTATTATTTATGGCGGTTAGATTAAAATTTCCAAAAGTAGGAGTGACCGCTAATTCACATTCTATGATTGTACTTGGTATGCCAATTGGCGCAGGCATAATGGTCAACGAAACTGGAGCAGAGGTAGAGTTGCAAGTCCCAACTGTGACGACTGCATAGACGGTTGTTGCTCCTGACGGATATGCAGATGGAGTGAGGATTGGACTGGTTGCCGCAGCATTGGAATACCAAGTAACGGTGTTTCCGTTTCCGCCATTGACGGTACTATTTACCGAAGTCAAATCAAAAGTTCCTTGAGCTCCTGAAGCACATACTTGAAGCGTTGCAGGACTAGCTATGGGGGCTGGTGTGACAGTCAATTGTACTGCTGCTGGTGGAGAATCACAATTGGCAGTACTTGAAATTGCATAAACGGTTGTAGTGGTAGAAATATAATTTGATGGATTATTTATGGAAATAGTTGCCGCAGCATTGGAGTACCAAGTGACCGCATTTCCCGAATTTCCATTGACCGTATTGTTTAATGTGGTCAAATCAAAGGTAGCGGTACCTGTTCCACATTCTGACATATTTGCAGGGTTGGCGGTAGGGGTTGTTTCGATATTTACAAATAGAGGGGTTCCGTCAACAGTTCCTGCGCAACCTGAATTGTCTGTAATTCCCGTCAAGGTGAAAGACACATTTCCCACAATTACACTCGGCAAAGTAAGGGTGCTCGTTGCTGGATTATATCCTGTATTTATCCCATTTCCATCTGCACAAACATTGATAACAAAGTTCGTATTAGGAACAGTTAAAGATGGCGTAATATTAATCAAAGGTGGATACATCACATTCACATCCAAGTCATAAGGTGCTGTTCCTCCACTCACAAGGACGGTTATGGTGGTACAATTTTCCGAACAAAGTATTCCTCCGCCTGTCAAACTCGCCATCGCTCCTCCTCCTGTTCCTGAAAAAGTAATCACCGCATCTCCTGAAAAATTGGAATAAGTAGGGCAACCATTTGCAGCGGTTACAGATACCAATGAAAAAGTGGTACTTGCGGTAAGGGTTACATTTTCAGGATGTAGATTGTTGATATTATTTAGTGTAAAAGTATTTGTGCCATCGGTGTAGGTGACATCAAATGGTCCTCCTGATGTAGGTAAATTAAAAACTAAAGTTTCATTTAATGTTCCACAGCCTCCAGTACAAGTGGTGCAATCTATTGACATTTCACTAGGTAAAATAGGGAGGTTGACTAAGTTGCTAATATCTGCAAAGGAAGAGAATGTAGTGTTTGCTGCATTGTAAGCATTACAATCAGGAAAAGATTGCCAATTACTCGCATCAGCAATTCTTGCAATCCATTCCACTTGGGTAGCGGCAGTTGTTAGTCCGTTGTACCTCAGGAAATCAGTTTGTCCACTCGATGGTTCCATGTGGAAACAAGGAATTACCTCAGGGTGTAATCCTGAATGTTGGGTACTCATACCGAGACTTTGCCATACAGCACTAGTATTAAATCCAAATAAAAACCGCCCTCCAAGATAGGTTGCATCATGGGTGCTATTGGCAGGTGCCCCCCAGTTCCAAGTTCCTCCTTGCATAAAATAAACTTGGTCTCCGCCATTATTTAGGTTAAAATTATTGGTAGAACCTCCAGGGGTATTGAGACTAGCATAAGTCCATGCAGGGTGGGTGACGCAAGAATAATTTCCCGAATTACTGGCTACAAATGTAATGACTTGTCCTGCGGGAATGGTCCCACCATTATAGGTACATCGGATTGTCCCTTCTGTATCGCCAAATAAATTTGGACTTACTCTCTCCCAACCATTGTCAGTCATATCTATAACTGTCCCAGAGGTGATGTCTTTGAAGCAAACAAAACTGATAATGTCTTCGCCATTGCCTCCGACAATTCCTAGGCTTCCAGTACCTCCTCCTGGGCAGCCAAAATTATTGGCATTTACACCAATTACTGCCAAGTCTCCTTGCTCCAAAATGGTCTGAGCTTGAGTTTTTTGAGTGGTAAAAAAAAGAAAGAAAGAAAGAATAAAAAAGAATAAAATTTTTGTAAAAATTTGCATCTGTCTGTCGTGTTTTTGTTCTAGTATTTTGTATTTTATCAATACTTCGGGGGAGGAGTAAAA
>JAAXQB010000263.1 GCA_012329085.1 Methanosarcinales archaeon
ACATTTTACTTCCTCTTTTTTCTAATTATTTCTTCAATTAAATTAACAACTCGTTCTGTTGCTTTCCCATCTATTTTATAAAGATATTTTTCTATATATATCTTTCTGTTCTTTGCTAATTCAGGTGTGTTATTTAATATTAATGCGAGTATATAGCAATATATTGTGTTACAATAGTATTTTCGAAAATCATTTAATTCTAACAATCATCCATTCTATCGTTTGTTTAAATGATTTCATATCCACTTTAAATTAAAGAGTAAATATACAAAATGCGAGTATGCTAAATTATATTCAGTTTTGACCACTCGATATTCAATGACAACTGATATGGTATTGAAATAGAAAGAGTATTTAAATAAATGATTTAGACAATTTAAGCGTGCACTTTGCCCTACTTTTTAAAAGAAATGCAATTTTTGGGATTTTTCGAAATTATCTTATATAAATGTTATAGAGCTGTTTTATTTTCCTATCAAATTATTAATAACAGTTATTCAAATTTTCATAAATTAAATAGTATATATTTATCTTTTTATCTTGATTCTTTTATTATTGTTTCGGCTATAACTTTACCGCAATTATCAAAATTTTTAAACATTCTATTTTTTAACCATCTCTGCTTTTCAATTACCTTTTTGCATTTATCTTTATTATTTAAAATTGATATTGTCTCATTAATCATAATAATTGGGTCTTTAATTGGTTCTTTCCAACCAAATGTCGAAAGCTTATACTGTTTTGGAAGTGAATGTTCAGTAAAATTTATTTGTAGTGTTGGTATATCGGCGGCAATTGATTCTAACATTCCAGTTGACGATATGGTTATCACAACATCCGAATTGGATAGTATTTCGTAAAAATCTTGTTCATTTCTTATAAATGTAGTTTGTTGTAATTCTTTCTGTGTAAATATTTTTTGCAATTCTTTTTTCAAGTTTAATGCATTCAATGACACACGAGGATGTGATTTTATGATAAGATTTACATATTCGGGCAGTGTGTTTCTTAAATCTTTCAAAGCTTGAAACATTAAATCGTTTTCTGCACCAACTGCTATATAGGTAACAATTTTCTTGTAGCCAGACTTGCCAATTTTAATATTAAATTTAGTGACATTTCTTTGCGATGCTATGGCATTCTTAAAATACTCAAATCTCGGCGATCCCAATGCCAAAACATTAACCGTATAATCAAGCCATTCATCTAATGAATCTTTTGATATGTCATCAAAAGTAAACCAATAATCTGATACATAAGGATGCCCGTGCCATTTTCCTCCAATCCCATGTTGTAGTATAAATGTTGGTATCTTTCTTTCTTTACACAACTCAAATGCTGTACTAAAAACAATAGAAACTGCACCTTTTATGTCAAACGCATTGAAAATTTTATCAAATAAATAGTATTGAATCAATTCAGTTTTTAAATGAAATTTTATGAAATTCTTGTCTATTTTTATTAGTCGTTCGAGGTCATTATCTAAATTTTGAAGTGATAATAATTTAAATTTACCACTTGATTCTTTTGATATATTCCAATATTTTTCCAACGCTAAATTTTTCAGTTCATAATCAAAAAAAACAATCTTTGTATTTTTTAGATTGTCAAAATCGTACTTATATCTAATATAAACACTTTTGAATGTTATTATTAAACATTTTGCTTTAGTTTCCATGTTTTCCAAAACTGGTAAAGCTGTGATTGTATGATCTTTTGTGTTGAGGATGAATAAGTAATCAAAACTTTCAGTTTCAATATCTTGAAGCGTAAATACATGTGGATATTTGATTTTATAATATTTGCGTTCAAATTGTATTAACAATAACTTCCAAAAAAACAAAATAGGGAGTATTAATGCGCCTCTCATGAAATTTAATTGACTATCAAAATGATTTATTTTTCTTCTATCTCCCAACAGATACGGCAATTTTGAAAATATGGCATCTTTTTTTATTAGAGTATGTAATCCATAATAAAAGAATTCTTTCCATGTACATGATTCATCGTTTATTTTATTATATATTCTTTCCCTTTTTCCTTTCATTTGCCACATATATTTTACTTCCAACAAATTAATCTAACAGATCTAATTGCAAATGCGATAGCCATATATTTATTTGATAAAATATTGGTGGAATATTTTTCTAATATGTATTTGTATTTAGGGGAATGAAGAAAAAATGAGTATAGACTATACAATTTAGTTAGTATAAATAATTCTTCACCAAAGACTGCTGTTTGAATTTTTTCAAAACCAATATCTCTAAAAATTTGATTTAATTCTTTATAACTATATTCTTTAAGATGCATACCTTGTGGTTCAGAGCCTCGTGGTAAAAACGCACCTGAAATATCAAAAGGTCCATATTTTCCGTTTGGAGTTATGCAAATATAACACCCTCCATGAGAAAGTATTCTATTTACTTCATTTAAATGTATTATTAAATCACATGGATGCAAATGTTCAATAAAATCGTTAGAATACACAACATCAACAGATTTATCAGAAAGGGGAATTTTAAGTTTGTTGCTTTTACAAAATGTGACTTTTTTACATTTGTTGTGAATGTGTTTTGCTTTTTCAATAATATAATCATTGGATTCGATACCATACACTTTTTTCGCAAATTTTGCCAAATCTATCGCAGAATGCCCATAACCACAACCATAATCAACAACAATTTTATTATTAATTATATTTTTATAACAATATATTAATTTATCCATATAGCCAAATTTTTCTTGTTTTGGAAGATGTTTTTCATTAAATTTATACAATCGAGCGTAAGCTTCTTCATATAATTTTTCGCGTTTATCAATGCAGTTTTCAACAAGCATGCTTTTATGATATTTTTTTCTGATTTCAAATTCTTCTTTTTTTATTTCGAGACTTAAATCATTCAAGTGAATCACCTTTTTTTATTTTATCACTCTTAGCTTAACTTGCAAGGTATTTGCTGGAAAAATCCACATCCATGCATTTTCATATAATTTCGGAAATTTATTTGCAATTTTTTCTATAATGAAAGTTGAGGGTTGATACCTTTTCATAAAAATTAATTTAACTTTTTCTATTTTGAATTTAACTTTTGAATAATAAATAGGTATATTGTCTGTTTCAGTAGTAAAATATTCAAATGTTCGATAAGTAAAAAACGATTTATGGGTGGGATCTCTGAATGCTCCTTCATAAGAAACATGTGGGACAACTATATTGATAATGGCACCGTTTTCTGCAATTCTGTGAAGTTCTTCTATAATTTTTATCATATCTGAAAAATGTTCCAGCATGTGGCTACAATATATCTCATTAAATGATGAATCCTTAAATGGCCATGGAAATTTTTTCAAGTCACAAATTATATCAACACCAGGTAATTTTTCTATATCTACACCTATGGCATCTGGCATTTTTTCTTCCCCACAACCAAGATCTATTTTTAAATTAGTCATATTAATATATTTTTTATAAGGATTGTTATTAGATAGTTTTTATTTTTTATTTTACTTATATGGTGGGTAAAACCAATCACATTGTATAACACATTTTTTGTTATATTATCCTTCCATCTATTATATTTTAAATAATTATTTTATGTTGCTACCATCTTGATATGCACCATACCTTATATAAATCTTAGTGCTTACATCCATACGAAAGAGGTATCGTAAGATGGCTCCCTATTATCTGCAGACTACTTTTCAACAGCAAAGATATTTGTTTAAATTGGTTGAGCAATTGGAGAACATTTCAGAAGCGTGTAGACAGACAAAGGTCTCACATAAGACCTACTGTCACTGGAAGTCAATATATTAAGAAAGAAGGCATAGAATGTCTTCGTGAGCCAAAGAGTCATGCTGTGTATAATTCCCACACTATAGTGAATTTTGATTAACATTACTTTTTCATAACAGTAACTGATGTTACGCTACTCAAGTCTTTGAAGTTCAGCAAAACTTGCTTTTAAAGCATGGTAATAGAGTTTATACACTAAAGCAAAATGATTTAAATTGTGTTTCAATTTGAGTTTTTCAAGTTTGAAAAAAGCATAAATTGAAGCAAAAAAATGATTACTTTGCGTTCTTAC
>JAAXQB010000369.1 GCA_012329085.1 Methanosarcinales archaeon
TTCAGTAAGTAGTTTTGAAATAAAATCAAAATGGAAATTGCTAATAATATCACTAAATTTTGGAATTATAACAACAATGCATAGAACTATTTACGAAAGCATAAAGATGTGCCCCTTCTATTGTATACGTTTAAAATCATAACGGGAATTGCTGGTAAAGACTGGTTTCTTTAACTTTTGTTTGATTTTCCAGATGGACATCTTTGAAAAGAGTTTTAAGGGAATTGGATTGCATGATTGGTTTTTCTATAAGAACTCATGCATTTGGTTGTTTTGATATATATAGGTTGGTATAAATTGTAGTATATTTGGGGGCTAAATAAATAAGTTATTTGGGTTGGTGGATGGGTGCGGAAAGTGAAATTTATTTAATTATTGACGCTTGTTCATTTGAATAATATCCATTCGTTACGAATGTACTTTACAAAAAAGCTATAAAAAATTTGTATAATGTATAACATTCCAATTCTGATTTTATTTTAAAATTATCTATTTAATACAATTTTTGTTCAATATTGCCCTCAATATTTTTGAAAGTTTATAAAATAAATTATCCTAATGCATGCGATTATGTTAAAATAAGAACTGCTGTATAATCTGCATAATTCACAAATAATATATTTTATAAGATACTGATTAACACAAATTTTTTAGTTCGAGTATAAACCATAAATATTATATGTAATAATTACATTTATACACTAATACAAATTTTTAAAATATTGTATTTTTATAAGAAGGCTTTTTTAAAATTCTTATTTGCGATTAACAAAATAATACATTGAAATAATGAAGGAAAAAATTGGAAAAATTATAATTGCAATCGTTCTAATAATTGCAATATCTGGTTGCATCAACGGTGATGAGATAGACTATGCAAGTAAAATTGATGAAGCACTAATGAATGGTCCAGTTGTCGCATATTTTCATGCGGATTGGTGTGCAGCGTGTAAACTACAATCCCCAATTATCGAAGATTTAAAAAATGAATATGGTGAATACATATCATTCATAATTGTAAATACAGATGAAGATGCCACAGCAATGCGAAAACATGGAGTTAGAAGTATTCCGACAACAATTGTATTTGCAAGTAGGGAAAATGATAGAAGACATGTCGGTGCAACAGAAAAGGAAATATTAAACGAATCTATTCAATGGGCAATAGCCAATTATGGCATCGGAGAATGATAATGGATTTGCCATTTCCAATACTCGCGTTCTTAGCTGGTATGATGAGCGTTATCTCCCCATGTGTTTTGCCAATACTTCCTGCTATATTTGCATATTCTATTGAAGGGAACAAGTATCGTCCCGTAACAATAGTAATTGGACTCTCCATCTCGTTTACAATACTTGGTGTGATAACATCGGCAGCCGGACACGCGATACAAGCTTACCTCGATTACCTACAGCTTCTTTCTGGGGTTATAATTTTGATTATGGGACTCCTCCTCCTATTTGATTTGCCTCTGAATACGGGCGGAATTGGAAACAAAGTATCATCTTTTATTGATAGAATTCAATTAAAAGGACTGATTGGCGGACTTTTATTTGGATCTGCACTTGGGGTGGTATGGATTCCGTGTATAGGTCCATTCCTTGCAACAATTCTCGCGATAGTTGCAGTTGAGGGCAATATTATAACAGGAGGTATTTTATTATTTATTTACTCACTTGGTCTTGGAGTGCCAATACTTGTGATAGCATATTTGCCAAGACATTCCAAAAAAATCGTGCGCCGCATGACTCATATGGGTGTTGCAATCAGACGGGTAGCTGGTGCCATACTAACGGTGACTGGAATTTATTTCATATTCAGTGTTATGCGATTCATATTCTAATATATTGAATTTACTATCATATTTTTAATATAATGCACACTGCAGAGGTCATGAGTAAAATTTCAAAATGGTATGCTAAAATTCCATATAGAAAATATGAATTGGATACTCACAATTGACATCATTAAATGATTTATCAAAAAATAGTAATTATAGTACCAATAATAATTTCTGTTTTTATTTTATTGTAACTACTTACCCCTATTGAAACACTATCGAAGGGCTTTGTATGCACTCTAAATTTTGCTACATTTTGGGTAAGATTGTGGTGACTAATAATTCTCAAAAAGCAAGCAAAATACTTTTCGTTATCGGCATCCCCGATTAGAGAATGTAAGTAGTTACATTTTATTCTAGAATTGCTCAATATATATTATTTACATTTAATATTACTTCTAATTTTTACGAAATTTTATCAAATCAATTTTTTAAATGTATGTGATTATATTTAAAATGAGAATTACCATTGCTGATGAGACATATGGCAATCAATGGCAAGTTTACATTTGTTAGTTGCCATATCATTAGTTAAAATTAAAGTTAAATCTCATAAATGGCATTATTTATTTACATAATTTGTGTAACATATAGATAATATAATTTTAATTATATATAATTTGTAAAATTATACACTCAGAAAAATATTTAATTTTTCGGATATAAATTAAAACAAATTTCTTTGAATTTTTCAAGCTAAATACATATATTTTTAATCATCATTTAAAATATAATCATTTAGCATTAATACAAGTCCCAGATAAAAACATTAAAATAAAAAAAATATGGGCGATATATATCGCCCTAACTATAAATTACATTCATACACTAATATTAGTATTTCTAAATACAATATTATTTACTCAATTTCTAATATTAAATCCTACGAATCTATTACAAATCAATATGCTATGCGTTAACCCATATATTAATTTAGAAAATAGGAATTATAAAAGATTTGATAGGGATGTTAATAAAAAATAGATTTTATTATTGATTTAAATTTATCACACACATAGGTGTAGAATCTACCACTGATAGAAATAGAACATAAAGGACAATTAGTGAATATATTGTTCCGCAAAAGATAATGAGATCGCATGCGAAATGAAAAAAAGATATAACAATTCATGGATGACTTATGGCTATGTTTGCAACGAGGGTACAACAAGGGCATAATATATTTCAAATGATAAAAGTTATGTTGAGCAGCTAAATACATACCTTTTATCAATTTTCAAATTGCACTAATTAATCTATATGTAATAAACTTTATCTTTTGTTTTTATTATGATATTTCCAGTTGCTGTATCAAGTACAATAGTTCTACCATGATTGCCTCCAATATCTTTTGCAACAATTGTTATATTTTCTTTTTTTAATTCTTCTTTTACTTTCTGTATATTTCTTTCCCCTATTTTTAGAAAGCTACATCCATTAAAAATAGCACTTCCTCCTATTATTTTAGCAACTATTCTTGATTTTAATACATTTTGTTGTAGCATTTTTTTAATAAGTAATGGTACTGCCATATCTGCAAATTTTCCATAATCCCCCCATTTTTTAATGTCTTTGCATTCTGGAAGCATTATGTGTGAAATTCCCCCTATTTTTAAATATGGGTCATATAAAACAAGTCCAATACATGATCCAAGCCCTACTACAACTAATGGGTTTGGATTTTTTACAATCTTCAATTCACCAATTCCCACATATGCATCTTTTTGTAACTGCAATCTACCTAATTTTAAAAAGTCATGAGATATGCTATTTTGTTGCATGATTTTATTATGTATGGTGTAATTTTGATTCAAGCATCAAAATCATTTTTTTAAAACTTTCACAATCAGGATATAGTAATGTATACCCACAAATAGAACTTGATTCAGATTTAAAATCACACTTAAACAATAATATATTATCTGACATGTCTTTATTTGACATTAAAACTATTGCTTCTTCCATCAAAGGACCCATCATATCAAAAGCAAAATTTGGTGGTAATGGCATTACAGTTATCTCTAAGAATTCCGCAAGTGCATCACAGAATGCAGATGATAATATATTTCCAATTTCTTTTAATACAGATTTTTCCATATCTGATGAGATACTTGTCGTCACACCCGGTTCATTCATAAGTAATTTATCAGTAAGTGTATATGCACTATAATCTGGAAATAGAAATTGCATATATCCTGATAAACCGCCTTCAAATTCTAACATAATTCCTGCAACGATATTATCCATTTCTATTTTTTTATGCACATTCTTTAATGGTATAAGTTCTATATCAGGCAAGCTAATAGAATATACTTCTCCTGTAATTTCAGAGAGGGATGTTAAAGAATAACAAGAGCTTATATTGCCAAGTTCTTTTAATGCATCCTCTTCAAAAGAGTTTAATTTAAATAGATTTTCAGATTTAACAGTAGTATTTAATTTCATTGTTCTTATTTTTATTATTTATTTTTGTATATAGTTTGTAAAATTATGTACAGAGAAAAAATTTTTAATAGCTCATTCGAAACGAATGAGCGTATGAGAAAATATTTGATTTTCGATAGCTCATTCGAAACGAATGAGCGTATGAGAAAATATTTGATTTTCGATAGCTCATTCAGAATGAATGGGCGTTTGTTTATTCTCGAAGAGGATGAACGATAGAAATAAATCTTTAATTTTTGTTTTCGTTCTAATATGCATTATTTTGCATTTTAATTTTTTTATTGCATATTTAAAAAGTGATTATATGCTTGAAACATCAAGTATTGAAACCACTTTCCCATTTCCAAGAATTGTAAATCCGCTAAGTGCTTTTGTATTGCACAAAAGTTCATCAGGTGGTTTTACCACAATCTCCTGTTGCTCCATTGCTTCATCTACAACTAAACCAATTTGCCCATCACTTCTTCCTATTATTATAACTACTTGAGATTCGTTATCATTTTTTAAAGTAGGAGAATTTTGATTAAATAAATTTCTTAACATTATGATTGGAATTATTGAATCTCTTAGTGTAATCACATTTTTTGTTTGTATTGTTTTTATATCATTCTTTGAAATGCTTATAATTTCCAAAACTTGCGAAAGTGGAATTGCATAAATCTTGTCCCCAACTTTTACAAGCAATGCCTGTATTATTGCAGTCGTAAGTGGAATCTTTAAGTGCATCTTTGATCCCTTACCTATGGTAGAATCTATACTTACTTGTCCCCCCATGCCTTCAATTTTTGTTTTGACAACATCCATCCCCACGCCCCTTCCAGATATTTTTGTAGCAACTTGTTTAGTACTAAAACCGGGCAAAAAGATTAATTGTAAAATTTGATTTTCAGAAAGTTTTGATGCATTTTCTTTTGAAATTTTTGCCTTTTCAATTGCACTATTTTTTATATCAATGGGATTAATTCCCTTCCCATCATCTTCGATAGATATTACAACAAATCCAGTTTCACGCGTTGCACTAAGTATTATCGTTCCTTTTCGATTCTTTCCAATTTTCTCTCTTTCATCAGGCATCTCAATACCATGATCAACAGAATTTCTGATAAGATGCACTAAAGGATCTACTATTTCTTCAAGAACTATTCGGTCTAATTCTATCTCTTTTCCATATATCTTTAATTCTATCTCTTTTCCTTGTGTTCGATACAAATCTCGAACAAGTTTTGGAAATCGATTAAATATATGCTCAACAGGGAGCATCCTCATTTGAGTTATTTCATATTGTAGGTCGCTTATAGTTTTTTCAACAATTGAGATTGTGTTGCTTAAATCATCTAATCCATGTTCTCTACTTATTTGAATAAGCCTACTTCTATTTATTACAAGTTCCCCTACGAGATTTATTACTTTATCAAGCTTTTCTATATTTATACGAACACTTTTTCCAGTTACTTTGTTTGAAGTAGATGGTGTACCATTTGTATTTGATTTTAAAACATCAGATTTAGGTGAATCAATATCTTTTTCAATTATTGAATCTTCCTTTTTTTGCTGATTCATATCTTCTATTTTAATAGATTGTTCGGAACGAACAAGCGTTGGAGAAAATATTTGATTTTCGACAGCATGCACTTCTACAAGTGATGATATAGATTTTATCAATGTTTCCCTTTTCTCTGGATTTTGTGGTATAATTACAATAAAACTATGCTCAAATTTACCCTCTTCTATATCTACTCTTGAAGGAATTGTGTCAATAATTTCTGAAATTTTAGATATTTCTTCAA
>JAAXQB010000162.1 GCA_012329085.1 Methanosarcinales archaeon
CGAACGAGTTATTAAAGATTTTCTTAAACTCATTCTAAAAAGTTTGAGTGATTGCGCCCATTCGTTCCGAATAGGCTTTCTAAATGGACTTTCTAAATGAGCAAACGCTCTTTCGTTCCGAATGAGCAAACGCTCTTTCGTTCCGAATGAGCTACTAAAAATTTCTCTGAGTGCACAATTTTACAAATTATATGCTAATGCTCAGAATGTTCAATCACGAACAAACGCTCTTTCGTTCCGAACGAGTACTGAAAATTTTATAAAATTATAAAATCTTTCAGAGCATATACTATTTCGAAAAAATGAAAATTTCACTTAGTGCATAATAACCGTTTATTCTTGTCACGAAAATGAACTTTACAAATTATATGTTATGAAAAAATAAATATTGAATATATGCAATTATAGAATAATATACAAATATAAATTTGCATATTCAATCAGTGTATAGATTGTAATTAAATTGGAGCTTAATGATGATTAAAAAAACAAGAATTTTAAATGATCCTTCTGAATTGGTAACGCTTATTCAAGTATTTGAATCTAAGATTCATAAAAAAGTATTTGATGCAATTACTTTCAATTGGATGACAAAAAAAGAATTAGACCAACAAATGGATATTGATGTTACAGATAGTATCCGAATGTTAAAGAAAATCGGATTAATTGAAGATAAATGGCGTACAATTGAACCAGGGCAACTTCCTTCAAAAGAATATTGCGTATCATACTCTGATGTGCAAGTAAGTTTTAAATGTGGATTTAATGATTTAAGCGATATATTAATGCTTTCATTTAAACCATATGTGGAAATAGAAGATGATGTTGTAAGAATTAAAAAGGCAATATCTGATGGAAATCAATCAATGAGTGGTCTTGTCAGAACACTTCAAATGAATTATTCTTATATTCGAGCCATAGCACGAAGATCGGATGAACTTGCTGTTATGGGGCAAAGAATTAGAATAATTGAAAAAGCCGAAGCAGTTTAATAAAATTTTAAGTTGCTTTATAACTTAGCATAATATATTATGAAATTCGTGATGAAATTTGGAGGTGCTTCTCTTGCAAATGGAGAGAAGATTCGTCATGTTGCTCAGCTTTTAAAAAAGTATCATGACGATGGAAATGAAATTGTAGTTATTGTATCTGCACTCTTTGGTGTGACTGATAAACTAATTGCAAATGCAGCAAAAATATCAAGAAAAGATAAAACAAAACATATAGATGAATTTATAGAATCAATCAAAGAGTTGCATTATGATGCAATAGCTGTAGCCATAACTGATAAAAACATAAAAAAAGAAACAATTAAGATAATAGATGATAAATTAAAATATTTAAAAAGAGCTTTTATTGGAATTTGTTATCTTGGTGAGCTTTCAACTAGATCTATTGATTATATTTCATCTTATGGAGAGCGATTATCTGTACCTATTGTAAATGGTGCAATAAGATCACTTGGTATAGAATCTGGATCATACACAGGCGGAGAAATTGGAATTATAGTTAATAACTCAAAAAATCAACTTGAATTTGAAACTATATATGAAAGAATTAATGCAAAATTAAATCCAGTTTTAAAAAGTGAAATTCCAGTTATTGCAGGATTTATTGCAGAAAATAAAGATGGGATTGTTAAAACACTTGGACGAGGTGGATCAGACTTTTCTGCATCTATTGTAGGTAGTGCACTTAAAGTAGATGAAATAATACTTTGGAAAGAAGTTCATGGAATTATGACAAGCGATCCAAAAATTGTTCCAGATGCGAAATTAATTCCAAAAATTTCATATATCGAAGCCATGGAGCTTTCATATTTTGGAGCGAAAGTATTGCACCCCCTTTCAATTGAACCTGCAATAAAGAAAAAAATTCCAGTTCGTGTTAAAAATATATTTGAACCGGATTTTGATGGAACACTTATTGTATCCAATAATATACATGATAAAGATGTGGTAAGGGCAATATCACTTATTGATGAAGTGTCCTTATTAAATATTTCTGGTGTTGGAATGTTTGGTGTGCCCGGTGTTATTGCAAGAGTATTTACAGTACTTGCAAATGCAGGTGTGAATATAATTATGATAAGCCAAGGATCATCTGAGGCAAACATATCCATTGTTATTGATGATGCATATATTGACTTAATAATTTCTGAAATTGTGTTGGAATTTGAAAATGACATTCCTTTAAAAGTTACAAAAGATAAAGACATTTCTGTAATTGCCGTTGTAGGACTTGGAATGACAGGATTACCTGGAGTTTCAGGACGCGTATTTAGTGCATTGGGCAATAATCATATAAATGTTATCATGATAAGCCAAGGATCTTCACAACACAATATATCGTTTGTTGTTAAAGAAAAAGATGCAATAAATTCAGTTCAAATACTTAGTAATGAGTTTAAACTTGGGTGTAATTCTTAAATTATATGATTGCAAAAGCATTGAATAACGCTCATTTATTCCAAATAAGCTGTCGAAAACCTTCGATTTTCTCCAACGCTCATTCTCTTCGAGAATGTGCAAACGCTCATTTGTTTCAAATAAGCTGTCGAAAACCTTCGGTTTTCTCCAACGCTCATTCTCTTCGAGAATGTGCAAACGCTCATTTGTTTCAAATGAGCTGTCGAAAACCTTCGGTTTTCTCCAACGCTCATTCTCTTCGAGAATGAGCTATCAAAGATTTTCTTAAAATTATTTAACTGTCTGGAAGGACTCAATATATCACAAACATATCTAATAAATTATATACTAAATGCCACATCCAAGATGTTTGAGTTCTTCATTCACGCCATAATTAAATTCTTTTATCAATATTTTAACATTTTAATATTGTGCTCTAAAAATAAAAGCTCCAACTTTTCTTTTTTAAAACTTATTGTAGCCCAGACATATTTGTTAATAAACTCCTTATTCATATCAACAGTTTGAGTTAAAAACCTTAAATCTGCTTTCTATGAAATGATTTAATTAAAAATTTTTCATACATACTTGATATTTTTTCAAATTTAAAGAATTAATTTTTGTTTAAATCATTTAATATTACAATTATACTGCTCTTAGCTTTGCGGATTTTTATTTTTTAAATATTGCATATATTTATTTCAAAACATTTTTGATTTATATTTTTGTATTTTTAATAGCTCGTTTGGAACAAACGAGCGTTTGCTCGTTCGGAACGCTCTGAGCGCTAATATATAATTTATAAAGTTATATACTTAACACTTATTCTTTCAGAATGATGTTCAGAGAAAATTTTTAATTTCTCGTTAAGTTTTTTTTATCTATTTGCCAATATATAGCAATTAAGGAATGACATCACATAATTATATAAGTAACAATTGAATGTGTGCAAAAGCAAATATAAATATTAAAATTAAATATCTCCTATTCCAGAGGAGTTACGGTTAAAAAGAAATAAAAAAATATTTGATATAAATTTTTACTATCGTAGATTTTGAAATTTTATTATGAACTCATAACTTTTATATAATATGTCAATCATATTTGACATAATAAAGATAGCGTGTCAAATATGATTGATAAAAAAGTAATATATGAAGAAGTGATATTGGACAATATAGAAAAAGTCAAAAATATCAAAATAGTTAAGAGAGATATAAACATATCCTTATTGCAAAATAAAATAAAAGCAATTTATGGAGTGAGAAGAAGTGGAAAGACATATTTTCTATTTCAAATAATAAGTAGTAGTTACAAAGATGATTTTATCTACATAAATTTTGAAGATGAAAGATTGATAAATATTACAATTGATGAATTAAATGATTTTTTAAAAATAGCATTATCTATAAAAAATACAAAAAATTTATTTTTTGATGAAATTCAAAACATCAATAATTGGGAATTATTCATAAGAAGATTAAATGATGAAGGGTACAATCTGTTTGTTACAGGTTCTTCTTCTAAATTGCTTTCAAAAGAGATTGCAACTTCTTTAAGAGGAAGAAGTTTAAGTAGAGAAATATTCCCATTAAATTTTAAAGAATTTTTAAAATTTAATAATATTGAGTGTAATTTACAATTATCTACTGCGGAAAAATCAAAAATGTTGTCTTATGTAAATAATTTTTTTAAATTTGGAGGTTTTCCAGAATTAGTATTTTTAAATGATGATTTAAAAAAAGAAATTCTTAAAGAATATTTAGAAGGGATATTTTATAGGGATATTGTTGAAAGATATAATATAAGAAATATAAAAGAATTGAGAGTTTTAAGAAATATTTTAATAAATCTATATTCAAATGAAATATCAATTAAAAAAATTACTTTCTTTTTAAAAGAGTATAATACTAAAATTAGTAGAGAAAGTATTTACACATATATGTCATATTTTGAAGATGCATATTTAATATTTTCATTGGAAAACTTTTCATATAAATCTAAAATCAAACCAAACTCCAAATTGTATGTAATTGATGGAGCATGGAATTTTTCATTAAGTGTTGATAAAAATAAAGGTAAAATATTGGAGAATATGGTTTTATTGGAGTTGAGAAAATATGGATTTGTTGAAAATGAAAATTTATTTTATTGTAAAGGTAGAAATTATGAAGTTGATTTTTTAATAGAAAGAGAAGATGGAAGTCAAGAGCTTTTTCAAGTTTGTTATGAATTAAATGAAATGAATAAAGAAAGAGAGTTTGGAGCATTTAAAAAAGCAATCAATGATTTAAAATTGAAAGATACTAAATTAAAAATTATTACGCATGATGATGAAAGTTTTAAAAGAATATCCATTGGAAATGAAGAATATATTGTTGAAGTAATTCCATTTTGGAAATGGTGTTTTTTATATAATATTGATGCGCAATAATAATAATAATAAATGATGTGTATTAAAGAGGAAAATTCACTCTTTAAGAAATGTATATTTATAAATTATATGCTATCGTACGAAATGTTCCTAAAAAACTATAAAAAAATTTACATATCCACAATGCTTTTATTTTTAATTAATATGTGGATATGCTTAAATATTTGATTAATTATTTATAGCTATTCTTAATTTATAAATTAATTCATTGAAACAATTCATGCAAATTAAATTTGTGCGGTCCTAAAGTTCCACCAAAGTTTCCTGCTGTAATCTTTTTAACACCGGGCACAGTTATAGCCGCTTTTATCCCTTCAGCCGTCGCCTTTTTAATTGCATCTGCGTCTATTCCATTAATTACAAGTTCATACACAGCATTTACATCCTCTGGAATTTCAGTTCCTTCTACTTTATCCTTTATTGATGGGCAAAATTTTTCATTTGCAGTTGCTTTTAAGAATTTATATTTATTAGCTCCAACTTTTGAACCACTCGCGACAATTCCCCCAGGGAATGGTGTGATTGTGCCTTCGAGTTCTTCTATTCTTTCTACTGCAATTTTTGCTGCCATAAGACCTGACATTTGACTGTCTGCAAGAATAAAGAAATTTCCACCTGCTATTCCTTCTACTGCTCCAATTGAATGTTCTACAATAAAATCTCCCTCCATCATCGGAATTGCATATGCTTTTCTGCCTGCAACTGATACTTCTGATTCCATTCCATCTGCAAAGAATTTAAGTTTGAATCCAACCTCCATCTGTTTTTCCGCATCCGGTAATCCATTAAATACCGCTGTAGTGGGTGCGGTTAATACACATTGCCCTAATCGTGCAAGAAGTTGCTCTTCAAGTGCTTTATATCCAAATGCACAAATTTGTATATATACTCCCGGTCTGCCATCAGGTGTTTCATCACTGCTTACAAACTTCTCAATTCCCGCTTCTGCTGGGCACATAATAACAGATGTTCCAAATCCTGTTGCTTCTTTTGCTGCGACTTCTGCCCAATATTTATCTACGGCAGTGATTAAAACTCTTGCAATTTTAATTGGAAATGCTTCTGCAAATGTATCTTCTATTTCTATATTATTAAGTTTCATATTATTATATCCTTGTATAGTGATTGTTTAAATTATCATTTATATAAGCTACACCACATACATTAATAATACGATTTTAATTCTATATAACTATTGTGTCTTATTTTTTTATCTGATTTGTTTCACAATTCAATATTTATTTTCATCTTGATATGCACAAGTAAAAAATAGGTAATATCGAATTTTATAGTAAAATTATCCCATCTTTAAATTTTATTATAAAGCACGAAAAAATAAATTTTTTACTTATGCACACAATTTTACAAATTATATACAATACAAAAATTAGTGTAATTCTATGTCTTAAATAAAAAAATCCTTTGGCTTTTAGATTTATCATCCATTTAAATTCAAAATATTGATTTCATATGTTTAAACGATTTAAAATCACATCACCCCATGCATATGATTTGTCTTGCAATATATCAAAGTCAATCTAAACACATATAATTTTACCAAGTGTATGCTAAATTAAAATTTTGTCATGCATTTTAATCACTTTGCAATTAAAATTCTATAAAAATTTAATACATAGCATTAATCATCAATAAAAAATACAATAATTCAGATTATATTTTACTTAAAAAATATTCATGAATTCTACAATCCTCTGTAAGCTCAGGATGAAATGCCAATCCGATAACACCATTTTCCTCTACCGCTACGACCGTATTGTTAATAGTTGCTAAAACTTTAACTCCCATGCCACATTTAACGATAGCTGGTGCACGAATAAATATCGAATTAAAGGGTGTATCTAAAAAAGAAATATCAAGTTCGATTTCAAATGAATTTTTTTGCCTTCCAAAATGATTTCTATTAACTTCAACATCAATCAAATTAAGCAAATATTCACTTTCTATCTCACTTTTTTTTGAAGCCAATATAAGCCCTGCACAAGTACATAGAATTGGAATCTTTCCTTTTAACCCCATAATCTCTTCCGTAATTCCCTTTTCTTTTAAAAAGCGACCAATTGTAGTACTTTCTCCGCCTGTAAGCACAATGGCATCGCAACTATTCACAATGCCACTACAATTAATTTCAATTATTTCAATATCTTTTTTAAGATTAAAACTTGCTTTTTTCAAAGCATTAATATGTTCAGATACGGCGCCCTGTATTCCAATTACGCCAACG
>JAAXQB010000026.1 GCA_012329085.1 Methanosarcinales archaeon
ACATGAATTAGATGACCATCAAAAACAACTTTTAAACTATTCTTATGAAGAAGGAATCGAACTTGCAGTTTTAACTAATGGTATTAAATGGTGGTTTTATTTGCCAATGCAGGGAGGCGTGCGTTCAAACGATAGAAGATTTTATAAAATTGATATATTTGAACAAGAAGCAAAAGAAATCGCTTCAAAATTTATTGATTTTCTTTATAGGGAAAATGTTAAAACTGGAGAAGCCATCAAAATTGCAAAACGAGTTTTTAAAAATAGCCAAGAATATAAAATTTTAAATGAAAATTTACCAAAAGCATGGAATGAGTTAATTTCTAATACAGATGATGAACTTATTAAATTAATTGGTGAGGCTACTGAAAAGATTTGTGGATGTAAGCCAAGTGATGAAATGGTAAAAGAATTTTTATCGAATAATACATCAAAATTATTAATATTTGATAATGAATTGATGCCAATTAAACCTAAACCCCCAAATAGTTTTATACGCCCAAAGCCTAAACCACCAATTAATTCATCAATCGCCTTTTATTTCAGAAATGAAAAATATGATGTGCGCATACGGAAAGACATATTAATGAAATTATGTACAATTTTATTTAAATTGCACCCATATGATTTTGAAAAAATATTAGATTTAAAAGGTAAAAAATTTTCAAAAAATCCAAATTATTTTTTTTATCCAAAACAAATTGAAGGGACTGATATATATGCTGAGACAAATCTTAGTACAAATGGTATTATTAAAAGATGCAACGATCTTTTAAAATTATTTGGATATTCTGAAAAAGATTTTAGAATTGAAACCAAATAATGTAAAATAAACCATAACCCTAAATATAAAAATTCTATCATGTGGCACAACTGAAAAAACTATTACAATAAATGATGGAACAACTTATGAAAAAATTTGTGTAAATTCTGCAGATATAAGATGTAAAGAACAAACACTATAGTTTTTAATGTGTATGCAAAAGATTAAAAAGAGATTAATGAAAATATATTTAGATAATTGTTGTTTTAATCGTCCATTTGATAATCAAAAATAATTTCGAATTAAACTTGAAACAGAAGCCAAATTAAATATACAAGAAAAAATTTCTAAACGAGAAATTGAACTTGCATGGTCATATATGTTGGATTTCGAAAATGAAGCAAATCCATTTGAGCATAGGAAACTTACAATCAGGAGTTGGAAAATTTACGCTTCTGTTGATACAGATGAGACAAAGAAAATCCTTAATATTGCTGAAAAATTTCATCAAATAGGGATAAAAAATAAAGATTCACTACATTTGGCTTGTGCTATTTCTATGCAATGTAAATATTTTTTAACAACTGATGACCAATTACTTAAAAAGTTATCGAACATCAAAGAAATTAAAATAATAGATTCACTTTCTTTTATAAAAGAGGAAACTTAAATGATTACAGATACAGAAATAAAACTTAAAGGACTTGAAGTTCTTATTAATAAATTAGGCAGAGTTGAAGCTGAGAGATTTGTTTCGTTAATTATGAGAGAACCATTCGATTATACAAAATGGCAAAAGACTCTTTGGGTTGATAAGTCTATTACAGAATTAAGTGATGCAGCTATGAAATTTAGAATGGTAAATAGAACAATTGTAAAAGATTATGATTTAGATTATCATCTTAAAAAAATAAAAGATGAAAATGTATTGAATCGAGTGAATGAATTGAGAGAAAACATTTTAAAAATTAGTGAATTTATAATTGAATATTATAATAAAGACTATATAATGTTTAAAATGGATAATCCTTTTTGTAGGATATATTGCCAACAAAAACAGTTTTGGGTTCATATCAAATTAAATGAAAAAGAAATGATGGCAGAAAATTTATATAAAGATTTGGATATAAGACCACATAAAGATGAAATATGGACTCACATTAGAATACATGATGGTACCAATTTAAACTTAATTCTAAATTTAGTAGAAAAAAGCTTATGAACGCCTATAAATAAGTTTCAATCCTTGTTTTAATGGAATAAAGTCATAAACAAAAAGATAGCAGATTGTTGCAATCTGCTTAATGAAGTTTCAATCCTTGTTTTAATGGAATAAAGTCATAAACTGTATGGTTCGGAAGAATAGTTTCCATTCCATATGAGTTTCAATCCTTGTTTTAATGGAATAAAGTCATAAACATTACTTCTTGTTCTTGCTTATTTATTAACACATAATGTTTCAATCCTTGTTTTAATGGAATAAAGTCATAAACCAAAGAACATTTAAACAGGTTCAAGATTTCAAAGCAATGTTTCAATCCTTGTTTTAATGGAATAAAGTCATAAACTATCTACAATTCTAATTTTATTATCCATATTTTTGTTTCAATCCTTGTTTTAATGGAATAAAGTCATAAACAAAATATTTTATAAAAGATTTAAGAATTGATTTAGTGTTTCAATCCTTGTTTTAATGGAATAAAGTCATAAACTAAAAGAAAGTACTTTAAAAGTTGAATTTGAGCGGAGGTTTCAATCCTTGTTTTAATGGAATAAAGTCATAAACATAAAGGCTAATATTGCAGTGATGGAATCTAAATTAGTTTCAATCCTTGTTTTAATGGAATAAAGTCATAAACATTAGAGGAATACGAGTTTATTCGAAAACAGGAAAATGGTTTCAATCCTTGTTTTAATGGAATAAAGTCATAAACGAAGTAAGCGGAACACACACAGCAATATTTGGCGTGTTTCAATCCTTGTTTTAATGGAATAAAGTCATAAACCCGATTATCATAAAATCATGATAACCGCCAGATAAGTTTCAATCCTTGTTTTAATGGAATAAAGTCATAAACGTCCAGCAAGGTGAAAGGGATAGATTGCAAGGTAAATGTTTCAATCCTTGTTTTAATGGAATAAAGTCATAAACGAGGATACGGCGACAAAATAGAACACACAGGAACGGTTTCAATCCTTGTTTTAATGGAATAAAGTCATAAACTTTAATGTAATATTTGATCGAACTTTAATGTTTTTGTTTCAATCCTTGTTTTAATGGAATAAAGTCATAAACCTCATTCCACAGCTGATTCTCATTATATAAAATACCGTTTCAATC
>JAAXQB010000206.1 GCA_012329085.1 Methanosarcinales archaeon
CTGATAGTTCCTGAATGTTGTAAAATTTCTTTATTAGTCATTTTCAAGAAAGTATCCAACTGTTTAATCCAATCAGCCATATACATTGGTGTACGGTTTAATGCTTGGATTTCTGCAATTTCTAAAAATGCAGTGACCATTCTATTTAAAATATTCAGCTCATCTTCTGCAAGATAATTTTTAGCAATTTCAACTTCTTTTTTTGTGGGTATTTCGCCTTTAAAGCTAGTTAATCCGATATGTTCTTTTGCTGAATTTACTCGTCTATAAATGGTTTCGGCGGCAGTTTCTCCATGGCTTGCCCAGTGCATTTTATTTTGGATGGTTTTAAAAACCATAAGGGATTGTTTTGTTTTAGGGTCGTAGTCGATACTGGTGGCATAAACATCTAAAACCTTACGCCAAAACACCTTTTCCGATGAACGAATATCACGGATACGCGCCAAAAGCTCATCAAAGTAATTGCCACCGCCTGCTTCTTTGAGCAGTTCATCGTTCATGGCAAAGCCTTTGATCAAATACTCTTTAATCAGTGCCGTTGCCCATTTTCTAAAATGCACCCCTCTGTGGGATTTTACTCGGTAACCCACTGAGATAATGACATCAAGATTGTAAAAATTGGTTGGTTTGGTAGAAAAATCGGAATTTCCGATTTTTCTCATGGTTGGTTCTTTTTCAAGCTCTTCTTCTTTGTAGATATTGAGAATATGCTCGTTGATGGTAGAACGGGATTTTTGAAACAACTCGGCGATCTGGTCAATATTTAGCCATACGGTCTCATTCTTAAAATGGGTCTCTATTTTGACTTTGCCGTCTTCGGTTTGGTAGATGATGAGTGGGGTGTTGCTATTCATTAGTCAAACCCTTCCAATGCAATTTATCTTCCTTCTCAATATGCTCCATTAATTCTTTTATAGCGTCTTCAATTTGTAATAATTTATCATCGTGTTGCTGAACTTTCTCAAATTGATTTTGATGTGAAAACCAGTGTAATAATTTAGTGTTATGATATGTCCCGTCATTTGATGAGAATATTTCCTTAACTCGTGTATCTAACGCTCTACTTGAAGGAAATTTCATTGCCGTGTACAGCTCCAAAAATCTACGCATTGTGTTTGGCAGTAAAACGGTATATTCAAATTCTTCTTTATTTGTAAGTTCGTGATATTCTTTAAGTACATTGAATAAAGAGACATACTCTGAATTGTATTTTCTAAAACTAATTGGCAAATCTGTTAATTTAGAAGTGTTATTGTCTAACCTTTTAACCATATAGAAACTAGCTTGTGTTTTCTTTTGCCCTTTAAATAACTCATCACTATCCATCATCATTGAGAAAAACTCGAAATTATGAGTGGAAATAAATAATTGGCAAAAATCTTCATCTTTTTTCTTAAAGAAATTTTGCAACAACGACCTTACCTGAAAAATATGATTACTGTCTAAACTTGAAATTGGGTCATCAATAAAAACAACTGTATTTGGTAATTTCGGTGGTTCATCATTTCGCAAAGCTTTTAGTTCGGTTAGGAAATAAGCAAAAGCAATTGCTGATTTTTCACCCTCACTCAAATTACTTGCAGGATGCCCACTTCTTTCAAGTGTAAATTTATCGTTTAGTATTTCAATTTTTATATCATCTCGATGCAAAAGGATTTCTAAAATGTCATTTAATTCCTTTTGTCCTTTAACACTACTTTTTAACTGTGCTTCAAGAACTAACCTGTCATTGTTATTTGTAGATATTTTTGAATTAATATTTGCAATTATTTTTGAGGCTCCGTCTTTATCAGCTTTTTTTGTATTGTAATTTTCTGCTTGCAAATATTCTGCAATATAATGATTTAATATTTTCTTTAATGCCTTTTTTTTATTCTTGTCAAACTCGCCTAACCAATCATTGTGAGCCTTTACAGACTTATTGATTTCTGCCAATTCTTTTTTTAAAGCGATGTTCTCAATTTCAGACACAGAAATATTAGTAAAATAATCAGAAGTTTTGTGCTTCAAATCCTTTTCTAACACGGTCAATTCAGCCTTGTATTTTTTTACAGTTACATCGTAATTATCAACTGCTTTTTGATATTCTTGTTGAAAGCTATCACCCAAATTCTTTTTATCAAAAAAAGCAATTTTTAACTTCTCTTTTTCAGTTTCTATTTTTTCTTGTGTACTTGTAATAGCGGATTGTATTTCTTGTAGTTTTTCAGAATAATAAGAGTTTAAATCATCAATTCTGTTATCAGGTAGCGCTTGTGTACAAAACTTACATTCTGTTTCATTTTCGTGAAGTTTAATACCAGTCTGCACCCAATTAAACAAAGCTTTGTTATCATCTAATTCAGGAATTGAAATTGATTTTGGTGCAGTATCTTCTAAAATAGCTTTTACTTCTTTTGCAAGAGTTTCAAGCTTTTCTGATAAACTAAAATCTTCTTTCTGTAGGTCAAAAGTATTTTCTGCGATTGCTTCCGACTTTGTTTTATCTCTGTCGGTATCAGATAAGATATATTTTTGTAAATCACTTTTTATATCATCTGTGATTTGCTGAATTACACCTTTATTTAATTTATTTTGGTCAAGTTTATTGTCAAGATAATTCTCTCTTATCTCCTTTGCTTTTGCTGAAAATTTACCGTTTGTTTTATTGTAATTGTTAAATTCATTAATTACCTTTTGATAACGATTATCTCTAATATTCTCTAATTGGGCTTTCTTTTTGTCTAAATTCTTAATCTTTTTATCCAATTTGCCCGATGGGTCGCCAAGATAAAATGATATTGCTTGAATGCCTGAATGTGGATTGTCCCAAGTGAAAATTCGTTTGATATAATTGGTATTGAATACTTTTACATCATACGGGAAATTTTCTAAATCATTTTGACTGTGATTTGTACTTGCATCCTCTTTTTCGGTAGTAATATCAAATTCTGAACCAGAGAAATATTTGCTCTTATCTTTAAATTCTAAGTTTTGAAAAAGCTTGGAAAGAGTTGTTTTACC
>JAAXQB010000172.1 GCA_012329085.1 Methanosarcinales archaeon
CTACTACAATACAAGGGGGGCACACTATTTTTAAAATATTAGATGATGCAGGTGAAGAAATTTATTGTGCAGCATATGAACCAACAAAAAATTTTAGAAAAATTATACGAAAATTGAGTATTGGAGATAGAATTGTTGTAAAGGGGAGTGTAAATAAAGATACATTAAATATAGAAAAGATTGAAATCAAATCTCTTGTAAATTGTTTTGAACTTAGCAATCCAATATGTCCAATATGTAATAAACGAATGAAATCAAAAGGAATGAAGCAAGGATATAAATGCAAAAAATGTAAAACACATTCAAATTCTGTTATTAAAACGGAATTAAAACGAGAGCTTTTAATTGGATTATATGAAGTTCCACCATCTGCAAGAAGACATATTGCAAAACCACTTATAAGATGCTAAATCCTGTAATGATGGCTAATTTATTTACGAAAAATCTATATTTGAACCTGAATCAAAAATAATGGGATTCGGATTAGTAGTTACAATATTTGTACTTTTTGGGACGGTATTATTGCTTAAAAAAAATAAAAAAATAAACAACTGGAAATAGAGGCATTACATATTTTACCACCCTATTTTTTTATTTTTTATTAGCACATTCGGGATGAATGGGCGTTACATATAACTTAAAAGTTATATACCAAGCACTCATTTTTTCAGAATAAATTGGAGATATTTCTAATTTCTCGAATGCGACAAATCAAAAAATTGTACTTTTTTGAAATATATCAATTACAACAATCTAGGCGGCGATTGTATCTGCTGAGGCTATTAGATAATATAAAATCTGAGGAGATTGCGGTTAAGTCTATTAATGAGTATCAATAGGGAAAATCTTTGATTTTTGGTTTAAGATGTTAAGCGAATGTGTCTTTTCCGAGAAATTAGGAAATTCTCCCAGTATATAATAAACGCTCGTTCTCTTTGAGAACGAGCTTTACAAACTATATACTATAAAAAATGAATATATTTTTAGATTATATAAGTTATATACTTGATATTTAAACTTTTCAGAATGATGTCACAATACCTAATACTTTTTGACAACAAGGGCAAAAATAGATGTATTTTTCTGTCATTTTTAACCATCCAGTATCAATTTGCTTTGTTTTTATTTCATTAATCTCTTTTTCACAAAATGGACAACATGGATTTTCATTCTTTTCTGCTTTTGTTAATTTCATTAAATATTTACTCCATTAAATACATTTAAAATTATATGAATGCCATTATAGGAATTATATTCCACTTACATAAGTTCCAATAACAGCATTTCCATATATAGCATTAATAACCCTATCAATCTGTTTACCATTTACAATTAAACAACTCATTTTCCTTTTACTTAAAAATTTTGGAAGTGCCAAATCTGCACAAGTAGTGCCCATCTTTAAAAGTTCAATTGAATCAATTTTTTTTATAAGAGTATCATCTTTATCGAACACACCATCTACACTTGTAACTTTGATAAATTTTGCACCGAATTTATAGGCAATCCATGCAGATATAGTGTCAGAAGTGGTATCCCATGAAGGAATAAGTTCATCATTATCTTTAAGTAAATTATATGGCAAAAGTATTGAAACGCCTATCTTTGCATCATCAAGTGATTCAATACGATTCGCATCTGTTTTATCTAATAAATATAAGCCATATTGCTCCATTGAAAGAATCGCCATGGAATGTGCTTTTATCTCACTTATCTTATATTTTTTTGCAATATCACGAATTACATTTGCAAAGATACCACCACCCGGAACAATTACTATTGTATGTTTTTTGATTTTTTGTATATTTTTAATAATATCAGGTGCATAATCTATTAAACTTCCACCAAGTTTTATAACAATTTTCATGATTTTTATAACTTATCGTCTTCCAAACTTTTTAAACATAATAAATAAACCAATTACTACCACAATAAGAATTGCCACTCCCATGAATGCAATAAATGGTTTCTCTTCTACAATCACTCTAAATTCAACTTCTTGTTCAGTTTGATCACTTCCAACTGTCATTCTTAACCTATATTCACCAGCAACAATGTCTGCTGGAGGTATAACAACTACATTAAACACTTTTCTCGCACCAGGTGCAATACTTGTAGCCGTTGTTGGTGATACATCAATACGCCAACCAGCAGGTGCACTGACATTAGGGCGAACATCTGTAAATGATATGCCTCTTCCACGATTTCTAACTGTAACTTCAAATGTAGCAGTATCTCCACCAGTTATTTCAGTTCGATATCTATCAAAATCTACACGCATATCAACCGTTCCTCTTATACTTAAAGACAAATCTTCCATTTTGGTCAATGCAGATGATTCGATAACACTTGTAAAAGTATAATCTCCAATTCCAATACCATGAGGGGGAGTTATTTCAAGATTAAGATCTTTTGATTTGCCTGATCGTATAAAAACTTCTGTAATTTCTACATTTCTAGTCATATATCTTGCATGCCATCCATACGGAAGTCCAATAACACGCAATGCATAAGTATCATCAAATTCACCTATATTATTAATAGTTATTGCAAATGTAGGACGAGTACCTGCAGTAATTGTTTTTGATGGAGCATCAACTCTAATTTCAGCAGCAAAAGGTTCATGTTCAAGTACTATAATGCCAATATCATTATCTCGTCCTACTCGTATTTTAACATCTCGTTCCCATCTAACTTTATATCCGACTCGTTCAATTTTTATGTCATACATACCCTCTTCAAGTTCCATATTAAGAAGTCCTGCGGCTGTTGTCATCATTTGATTTACTTGTTCATCATTCATATAAGCACTAACAGTTGCACCTCTCACTTTATCACCATCTCGATTAACTGTGGTAAGCTTCAATGTACCAGGTTCACCTTCATGTGTTTTTGTGATATAAACAAAAAGTGTAACCTCGCCATCATGAAATTTTACATCTATGCGATGCTCTCCAATTGGGGCATTACCAGGTGTTTCAACAATTAAATTAATTGTTCTGCTTTCTAATGGTGGAATTGCAATTCTATGAATTTCTCGCCCAATTGCCTCAAATCGTATGTCCCAATCAATAGCTTCTCCAAATGCTCTATACCTAATACGATGTTCTGCACTTATTGTTCCTTGATTTTTTATAGTGATTGGAAATGTAGCAGTATCACCTGCTTCAATCATTTCTCCAGGAAAATCGCATTGCATTTCTATCCCTTGCATTTCGCCTTCTGTTGCAACAGCTGTAATAGGCATTTGCTGTATTAAAAGTAAAAATAAAACCATTATTAATAATGGTATTCGTTTATTATCATTCATTTTTTTAATCATAATATCATCGTATGTCTAATTTCATAAATTTAGTATATGCAATAGCAAAGAATATCGTTGGTATAACAAATAATGCAAGAATATTCATCCATACTGCACCAAGTTTATCAAAAATGTCTGGATCTTCAACTGGTTCCTCTCCCATCATCATGCCAATATCCATGCCAATACCAAGTTCTGTCGAAATTCTTCCGAAATGTGTTCCGGGATCTAATATGGCAAATGCTTCTGTTACTGCCATTGTCCTGCTCCAATGTTCATCCATTTCTCTACGCCATTCCTCAAATTCCTCATCAACAACTGGCTCTATTGGAATATAATCAATAGGTTCTTCAAATTCAACTGGATCCCATTCAGGCATTTCTGGAGCGGGACCAATTATTAGTTCTGAAGCAAACAGGCCAATAAGCGGTAAAATAATTGCAATCACAAATATAAGCCCAAGAGTAAATACAATGGAAAATCCACTGTTTTTAAATAGAACTGATGACATAAGTGCAATTGAAAAATATGATACAAGCATTATTATAGAGAGAATTCCAAATAATCCAATGCTTATAAATTCATTAATAGTTGGAACTATATCTGATAAAAGAAGCATTGCAATACAAATTGCAAAAGTTATGCCAATTGCAACAATAATTGTAAGCATTCCTCCTATTGCTTTTCCATTTATAATTTCATCACGATATATTGGATGTGATAGAAGTGTTTTAAGTGTTCTATCTTGTCTTTCTTTAGAAATAATATCAAAACCCATAACTACTGCAAGAATTGC
>JAAXQB010000170.1 GCA_012329085.1 Methanosarcinales archaeon
ATCAAGAGAAGAAATAGCAAGAATACATTCATTTAATTTTTCTGTGCCTATTTCATTGATTTTATCAGAATATAATACAAAAGCTCCCCCTATTACTCTATTTCCATTATTTTCCAATCTCTTTAACTCTTTTTTATTTAGTACATCTTCCCCTAAGACAACTCCTTTATAAATTAGTTTTACAATTCCTCTTTCTGGCCATTTAAAGTCATTTGTAGCAATAAGTGATAATGTGTATGTCCGCGAGAGTGCATCCCTAACTCCCTGATTAACTCCAGGCATCAAACCCATTAAACTCAGTTTCTCCGCTGATTTTTCTATTTCAAGAATTTCTTTTTTTTCTTTGTTTGTAAGCAATTTTATATTTTCAATCCCTCTCAAAGATTTTAAAAAATTGATTATTTCATCTATCTTACTTTTTTTATAATTAGGTATCATAACTCAAAACTGATGCATTCTTAAAATTAATAAATCTTTCTTGGCATGCTGATATACATCTTCTGCATGCAGTCCCTAAACATAAACTTGTATTTATTTTCATTTTCTCATTTTCAACTGAGATTATACTTCCTTCTGGACAGTTTTCCATACATTTTTTACATTCATTGCATCCTATCACATATATCTCCATTATTGTTTTAATTTCTGATACAACTTTTAGACTGTATTTGCCTATATTTTCAATATCTCTTCGTATTATTTTTATAATCTTTGGCTCATCTGTGGATAAAATTATCTTTTGTTTAATTTTATATGATTTTAAGAGTTTATTATATTTTTCTAAGGGCATACCCTCAGTCCAGTAAGCAAGTTCAAGAACATAGGTATTTTTAAAAACATCTGAAGTTGCAAATAATATATGATGAGATCTAAGTTTATTCACAAAGCTTTGTAATTCATATAAATATTCTGGATTTTTAACAATATCAACTGCCAAAGACAATGATGTGTTTCCTACCTGATATATTTCCTTGGCAGACTGAGGTATCATCCCAGATATTCTAGCTTTAATCGGATCAACATAGAATCCAGAAGCTCCTGCCATAAATATAGTTTTTACATCTGAAATTGCTATTCCAGCTTCTTCAGCAAGTGTTAAGAACCCTGCTCTAAACGCACCTAATGCTTTTCCACTTTCTTCTATGTCTTTTTCTGTGATATAGATTCCATCCTGAAAATGCAATTTTTTATCTTTAGTTTTTATATAGGGTTGAATTATAAGTCTGTTTATCATTCCTACGGCAATAGCAGCAATCAATCCAGTTCCAGTTATGCCTTTGGCTTTACCATGCATCTCGCCCAATCTAATCATATGCCCAGTATTCATATTGACAACATCCCCTGACTTTGAAAACATATTTTCATCTAAAACATTACATCTCCACCCATCAATAACATAAATAAAATCAGAAATTGCACCCGGAGATGCAAGCATTCCTTTTTCTATGTGCTGACCTTCTATGGCTGGACCCGCAGCAGCACTGCTAGTTAATATATTATCTCCAACTTTTAATGCCATTTCTGCATTGGTTCCATAATCTACCACAAGTGCTAAATCCTTTTCAAGAAAGCCAGATTTAACCATCATAGCAACAGCATCCGCACCCAATTCATGTTTTATACATGGTGGAATGCATACATCAATGTCGGGGGAAATATTTTTTATTCCAAGTTCTTCAGCTTTTCTAATGATTGCATTTCTTTTTGGTGGAATAACGCCTCTTAAATTAAGTGCCTTCTCTCCCGCCCATGCTAAATCTCTAATTTCAATTCCTTGAAAAATGGATAATTGTGTTGGATTTCCACTTACAGCAATTCTTTTTATATCGCTTAGTTTAATTCCTTGCAGTTGTTCTAATAATTTTTCTATAGTATCAATGAGTATAGTGTGAGCCAATTCTTGCCCATATTCTATTGCAAATGTCAAATGATCTATAACATTTATCCCAGGCAGTGGATGTCTAAGAGTTATTGCTGTTGAAATTACTTTTCCGTTTTCTAAATTTATTGCTTGTGCTCTAAGACCACTAGTGCCAATATCTAATGCGACACCAATCACTTATATTCCTTCTTAATGAGTGTATTCATAAAGTTTATATTAAAATACTTTTTAGCATCTGCCTCAAATACTGATTCTATTATTGATTTTGTTTGTTTCTTTTGTTGGCATAATGTTTTTTACCATATATTCAAGTCTTAAATCAAGTTTATTTTTTTTATAAATAACATTTCATCTTTCATGTATTTTGATAGAATTTATTTCTGTACCAATTTTATAATTAATTTATTTTACCTTTATAAATTTTATACATTTAAAATATATGTAGTTTTATCCATCATGAATCGGAGTGAAAATTATAGTACCATCAACCACTTTTATTCTTGGCTACCTCCATTCTTTTACTGCTTGCACCATTGCCACAATGTTATGAAGTGGTGTTATTGGTGACAATCCACATCCTGGGGCAAGGATATCCACTCCTGCATTTAGAGCTTTTATTGTCTCATTTTTTACCTTATCTGGTGTTCCAACTACCAATGTTTGTTTTGCTGATATATTCCCTATAAGTATAACATTTTTACCTAAAATACTTCTTGCTTTTTCCATATCCACAGCTTCTTCGATACTAAGTCCATTAAATCCACACTCTGCTATTTCGGCAAGAAGATTAGTTGTATCCCCACATGCATGTAGTATAATAATTCCATCAATATTTTTTGCAACTTCTTTAAGACCTATTTTGACAAGGTTTTTAAAAGATTCTGGATCAATTATATCGCAAGCTAAATCTGGAATGCATATTATATCAGCACCTGATTTTAATATATGATTAGCATACATTATTATTGCTTCTGTGGTAACTTTTGTGAATTCTTTAATTTTCTCTGTGTCTGTTATACACCAACGCATGAGTTGCTCAATTCCAAATATTTGACTAACAAGTACGAATGGACCTTCTATTCCCACAATTATTGGATATTCATCACCAATAGTACTTTTCAATATCTTTACAGCATCCCTTACGATAGGTATCCTTCCACGCTCAAGGAAGTTGCCTGGAATTTCTAATTTATCTACTGGAAACAGATGTTTCTTAATTGATGGAGTTATTTCATCAGTTCCAAAATTAATTTCGCATCCAAAAGCTTCTGCTAATATAGTCATGCAAAACGGAATTCTTGCATTTTCAAGTTCTGCAAGCTCTATAAGTGCTGAACCCAACTTAGCCATCTTCTCAGCATCATTGTGTGCATCTGGAAAGTAAGCATTCATTGCAGTCATAGTGTCTTTTATACCAAGCTGAGTTACGCATAATACTGGAACTTTATCAGGCATACCCTTTGTTAATACAGTAATTACTCTTTTCTTTGGAGTCATAGCTTTCACATACTTAATATTGACTTGAATATTTTTTACTATTGAAATGATGTTTTTCTATATCGCAAAATATACACTTCTAAACTCCTGCTTTTAAAACTCCAATAAAAAATATAATTTATTTATACTAATGCTAAGTTTAGAAATTCCCACTTAATGCCTATGTTTCAAATCTCATTTGAAATATTTATTAATTTTTTACTGTATGTAGAGACTGTCCAATAACTAATTTACATTATACATTCAAGTTATATTTTATCCCAATTGGGTAATTATTAATTATAATTTTATAAATATTACCCCAAATGTGATAAATATTAATTGATTTGTACACGAAATTTCAATTGTTAGACAGTCTCTATAATTTATAAAATAATATACTTAATACTCATTTTCTTTGAGAGCTCATTCTCAAAGAGAATGAGCGTTGAATAAAACCAAAGGTTTTCAACAGCTCGTTTGGAACGAACGAGCGTTAATGAGTTAGAGAATTTTCCAATTTCTCGTTTGTAATACCTCCCCCCTCTGAAAAATATATTTATTATTATTATTATTATAGTCACCCCAAATTATGCTTTACTTTATCTAATGCAATAATTTTCTCTTTACTTTTTTTTAGAAAGTATGATTTGTGAAAAAGCAAACAAACTTCATAAAGAAAAATTATTTAGATTGGAGCTATATCTTCCCATTTTTTTCTAATTTCTTTCCAAGGTATTTTTCTATCGGCAGCATCAGCATACTTAGGTGCTTGATGGGCTTTTTTACCAATAATTCCAAGTGGAAATGTGTTTATAAACTCTTCACTAATTGCACTTCCTCCACAAATGAATGGTATTTCTATATCCTTATCAATTAATTTCTGGGCA
>JAAXQB010000266.1 GCA_012329085.1 Methanosarcinales archaeon
AAGCGTTGCTTTATGGATTTAAAATGGATTATCCAATTATTCTTGAAGATTCATGCTCATCTAAAAGCTAATTAAAAATAGTTTTTTGATAGCTCGTTCGGAACGAACGAGCGTTTGTATATAACTTATAAAGTTATATACAATAAAAAAAATAAAATACAAGAAATTAAAAAATTTCTTTAATTCATTCTCAAAGAGAATGAATACTAAGTATATAATACGAAAATCAGAGATTTTCTAAAACATATTTCCCTTTGAAAAATATGCATTTACAAGTTATATGCAAATATAAAATTTAAATATCGCAACAAAAAATCGAAAAAAATCTCTATGCATACAATTGTATAAAATATATGCCAACTATCAGAGTGTTCTTAAACGAGCCATAAAAATAACATTTAAAATGAATTGTAAAAAACAGTCAAATCAATCTCAAAAAGCATTAATATTCGATCCCTTTTCAGGCGCATCTGGTGATATGATTATTGCAAGTTTAATTGATATTGGTGCAGATTCAAAAAAGATTGTAAATGCTATGAAATTAGTTTCAAGCGTTTCAGTTTCTATAAATCGCGTAAATAAAAATGAAATAGATGCAACAAATGTTACAGTATCTACAATTGAAGAATCTTCTAAAAGTTATAATGAAATTGTAGAAATTATTAAAAATACACAATTGCCGCAACAAATAAAAGAAGATACGATTGCAATATTTTCAATACTACATCTATCTGAAAAAAAAATACATGGCAATAGATATACACATTTTCATGAAGTGGGGCAAAGTGATGCAATAGCCGATGTAATCGGTGCATCTGTTGCAATACGAGATTTAGCTGTAAATAAAATATATTGTATGCCAATTACTGTTGGAAATGGATTAGTTAATACAGCACACGGAAAACTTCCAATACCTACACCTGCAACACTTGAAATTCTTGCGCAAAAAAATATGTTATTTAAAGGGGGATTTGAAGGCGAACTATTAACTCCAACTGGTGCGGCAATACTTATACATTTTGCATCGCCTTTGAAACAAATTCCTCTATCTAAGATAATTTCTATTGGGTATGGGGCAGGAGATAAAGAATTTTCACATTCAAATGTTCTTAGGTCGATGATTGTAGAGCTTGAAGACTCTTTAATTCACGATTCTATTGAAATTCTTGAAACTACAGTTGATGATGTTACAGGAGAAGTGCTTGGAAAATTAATCGAAGATCTTTTAATTATGGGGGCAAAAGATGCCACTATATCACCTATTATAATGAAAAAAGGAAGACCTGGGCATATTATTCGCGTAATTGTAAAATCGAAAGATTCAGAACTCCTTGCTCGTAAGATAATTGCTGAAACGGGTTCTCTTGGAATTCGTGTGATACAAACATGTCATAGATTAATTGTTGATAGGCACATAAATTCTGTAAAAATAACAATTGGTGACAAAGAATTTGAAATTAAAGTGAAAATTGCCAAAGATGCAAACAATAACATATTTCACATTTCAGCAGAATTTGAAGATTGTAAGATTGTATCCAATAAATGCAATATACCAATAAAAGAAGTTATACGAATCACAGAACAAGTTGCATGGGATGTATTTAATCCAAACAATTCGTAAATCGTTTAGGTTAAATAGGATAAAACCTATGAAATATTTATGAAATTTTTAATAATGTCGGACATACATGGAGAGTTTTCAAACATTCCCGCTCTTTTAAATCGTGTAGAAGATATAGATGCAATTATCATAGCAGGCGATATTACTAATTTTGGACCGAAAGAGAAAATACATGAACTTATGTCTCTTATTGTAAAAAAGTGTCCTTGTCCCATAATTGTAATTCCGGGAAATTGCGACCCAATTGAAATACATGACGATATGACGCATGCAGGCATGATAAACATACACAATTCTTTTTTTATATTAAAAGATGTGCTTTTTATAGGTGCAGGAGGTTCTAATCCAACCCCATTTAACACCCCATTTGAATTGCAAGAAGATGAAATAAGAACTAATTTAAAAAAATTATTTTCAAATATAACTTCTCACAATGGTAAAATTATATTGTTATCACATGCGCCCCCAAAATATTCATTAGATGCAATACCTGCGCGAATTGGGAGTGAAGCAATATATGAAATGGTGGATAAAGTTGATATGATTATATGTGGGCACATTCACGAAGCAAGAGGTTTTGCAATCTCAAACGGTACGCCTATATTAAATCCAGGGCAAGCATCAAAAGGACTTGCCGCAATATTAGAAATATCACGCAATGAAAAAAATTCTTTGAGTGTGAATGATATTGAAATTACTTTTATTGATTTATTATAATTTCACTCATTGTTTTAATTTATAGTTATTAATAAATGAATTAACCACAATATTTAAATATGATTGGCGTATATTATATATTCCACTCAACACCTGCTCGGATAGTGTAGTGGCCTATCATGAAGCCCTGTCGAGGCTTCGACTCGGGTTCAAATCCCGGTCCGAGCGTTTTACTCTTATTTTAAACTTATTTTACTTTTATTTTAAACACATTTTAAACTTATTTTAAATGATATCAAATAATTTTAATTAATTTATGTTTAACAGAATTTTAATAATTCAAATATACATGCATTATTACCTTTTTTAATTAAATTGTAAATAAACATTAATGTTGTGCAATTATAAATAAAGATTAAACTTATATATGAGGCATTCATATATTTTATTAAAGAAATTTTAAGATAACATATAGGTACCAAAAAATGCAATTAAATTAACAAATAATTTATTGTAATTATACATTTTTTTTAATCATTCTATAATAAAAATAGAGTGATTTTAATTTGCTACATAAATCAAAAAACGAGATGATACTCATTCAGAACGAATAACGCTCATTTGTCCCAAATGAGCTATTGAAGATTTTCTCCAACGCACATTCTCTTCGAGAATGAGCAAACGCTTGTTCATTTTGAACAAGCTATTGAAAACTTCTATGAGTGGATAATTTTATAAGTTATGTACTAACGCTCAGAGCATTCCGAACGATTTATAAAAAAATAAGTGTTTAATATTATGCCCATATAAATCATCTACAATTAAAAAATTGATATAAAATAACAAATAAATATAGAGAGAATGAACTTTTATGACAGATAAAAGACGAAAGAAAAATCCCCACGAAAACAATTTTGAATTAGATGCGCTTGAAGAATTTGAATCTATGATGGAATATATATTGGAAATGATTAGTTCAAATTTTAAAGATGAATTTTCAGAACCGCCCCACATATATGGATTTTCCATAATAAAACAGAATAAAAATGTAGATTCTGATGTGATTAATGAAGATTTTGAAGATGAATTCTATGATGAAAGCACAGGTCTTGTATGTAGCAAAGTTCGCGTCATCGAGAGAAAACCTTTGATAGATGTTATTAAAACTGACGATTCTATTTATATTCTTATAGAAATATCTGATATTAAAAAAGAAGATATGAAATTAAGTGCAACTGATTTATCAATTAAATTTGATATAAAAAAGAATGATGAAGTACAAACAGAATATATAAAATTGCCATGTAAAATAGATCCAAAAAGTGCAAAAGCAAGTTATAAAAATGGCGTTTTTGAAATAATACTTACTTGTAAAGATTCTGATGAATACATTCCATTTAACATAGATTGAATCTTATTTAGTTAATATTTATCGATAAAGAAGATGTTTTTGTAAGGATAGCCGAAAAAGTTAAATAGTATTGAGTGGTAATATTAGGTTATGGAGAAAAAACTAACTAGGAAAGTAGAAGATTATCTCGAATCCATATTAGAAATTGTAGAAATAAACGAGTATGCACGAACAAAAGACATAGCAATGTTAATGCGAGTTAAACCCCCAAGTGTCGTAGAAATGATAGGGAAACTTGATAGAATGGGTCTTGTTATATACCGAAAATATAATGGTGTAACACTCACATATCAAGGAGAAAAAATTGCAAGAGAGATAAGAGATAGGCATGAATCCATCCGAACAATGTTGGAAATTATAAGAGTACCAAAAGATATTGCATCAAAAGACGCATGCATCATGGAACACGAACTTGAACCAGAAACAATAAATCAAATTAGAAATTTTGTTTCATTCATGAATATTGATGGAGAAAATGATGAATGGCTTGAAAAATTTGAGATTTTTTGTAAAATATCTAATACTAATGTAAAATAATTTACATAAATATGATATATTCAATTCGATATGTTTATAAAATTAAAGATTTTTCAAAATAGTAACTCTATCGAAATCACAAATATTTTAAATCCTATAAATTGAAAATTTGTACATTTACAATAATTTCCGCTTTGATTTATTCTAAAATTATCTAATTAATTCTATTTGCGTTCAATATTGATTCTAATATTTATGAAATTTTATTAAATCAATAATTCAATTACACGCAATTATGTTCAAAACGAGAATTGATGGTGTACATTTATTTAAAATGAATTAATCGGTATGATTGTATGGAAAAGATGATGCAAATAGTGGATAGGTTTTAGGGATATTCACAATCAGTAGATTTTATTAACAAATAAAAGTTAAAAAACACAGTGAGATTAAACCCACAATATATTGAAATGAAAAAATAATTATATACATTAAAATTATAAGTGAAAATGTTCTTTTTCAAAATAATTTTAAATCAATTTTTTTCACTCACTTTGAAAACAACACAAAAATTCATTTTTTAAAATTTTAATATACAATAAATTAAATGGAGTTTGAAATAATGCATAGTAAAAAAGTTCAGTTCCAAGTTCTTATGGAAAAAGATGAAGATGGATTTTTTATAGTAGAATGCTCACGCTTTCAAGGAGGTTATACACAAGGAAAAACAATAGACGAAGCGTTAAAAAATATACGCGAAGTAATTAGATTGTGCCTTGAAGAACAGAAAGAAGAAATTAGAGATCATATTGATATAATCCAAGAGTTCAACCATAATGTCGTGTCAATAGAAATATGAGTAAATTGCCCATCATTTCTGGAGAAAAGACAGTTAAATGCTTTGAAAAGTTGGGTTATGTAGCAGTGAGGCAAAAAGGAAGCCACATTCGTATGTGGTATATTGATAAAGGACTATTGAGAAAACTTTTAAGAGATGCTGAAATAAGCATTGTTGAATTTTGTAACTTACTATGACAAAACTCAACAGACTGATATTGTTGGTTTGATGAAAATTTTTTTAAATTACGCCATATAGCAAAATAAAATTTAATAGTTAGGCACACATGAATGTAAATAATGAGCAAACGCTCATTCGTTCCGAACAAGCAAACGCTCATTCGTTCCGAATGAGCTATTGAAAATTTTTTTTATTACATAATAATCGCTCATTTTCTACGAGAGAATGAACTTTACAAATTATATACCAACGATAGTTTGTTCAATTACGAGTTTCAAAAGTTTAAATATCAAATCTGTGTCCATATATGTCATAAATAAATAAAAATTATACGCCGCATTCAATAAAAATATTTAATTTATGTGCCATGTATACTAATATTGGGAAAAAAATTTTATTTATTGGATTTATATTATTATCTGGATTGCCATTTATAAATGATGCCATGTCTTTAATGATGGGAATTGCATTTAGTTTAATTTTAACACAATACTTGGATAAAAGAGTCTTCTATATGGAGTAAAAGATTATTACAAATATCTGTTATTAGCATTGGTTTTAATTTAAGTTTAATGGATATTCTAAATGTGGAGAAAACTGTTTTAATTTTTATTGTAATTGCTATTGCCTTGATTTTACTTTTAGGAAAAATAATAGGCAAATTTTTTAAAATTCATGATAATACATCTACACTTATATCAATAAGTATGGCTATTTGTGGCGGAAGTGCTATTGCAGCTATTGCACCTATATTAAAATCCAATGATGAAGAAATTGCAATTTCCATCTCAATCATTTTTATTTTAAATTCTGTTGCACTTATTTTATTTCCATCTATTGGGCACCTTTTAAATTTAAGCCAAGTAGAATTTGGTCTATGGGCGGCATTGGCAATACATGATACTAGTAGTGTTGTGGGTGCTTCGGCAATCTATGGATGTTTGGCACTTTCTATTGCCACTGTGGTAAAACTTACTCGTGCACTTTTTATTATTCCCTTATCGATAAGTACCGCATGGATTAAAAAAATCACAAAAACGAACTAAATTTCCTTTATTTATTTTAGGATTTATTTGTGCAATAATATTAAGAACAATTTTTCCACAATTTATGCCACTATGGACTGGAGTGTCTTTTATTGCACAACAAGGTTTAGTTATAACTCTTTTTCTTATTGGATCTGGATTAACAACGAATCTTATAAAAAATGCAGGATTTCGTCCATTAGTATTAGGGGTGATACTTTGGACATTAACGAGTGTATTAAGTCTTATTGCCATATTGAATGGTTGGATTTTATAAAAATAATATAAATTAATCAATTAATTGATTGATAACTTAATGGTTTAATAAAATTATAAAAATGAAAGGAACATATCTACTATTGATTGGACACTCAAAAGATAGCAATATAAAGGTGGGAGCACTTGGAGAAATTGAATTTAAAGCAGGATATTATATATATGTTGGATCGGCATTAAATGGATTAAAACCGCGACTATCAAGACATGCGAGGCAAAAAAAGAAATTGCATTGGCATATTGATTATTTACTACTTCATGGAATTATAATAAAAATGTTTTATATAGCACAAGACTCTAAATTAGAGTGTAAAGTAGGAAATGAATTGTTTAAAAATTTCAATCATATTTTAAATTTTGGTTCAAGTGATTGTAAGTGCAAAAGTCATCTTTTTTATAGTGAAAAAATAGAAGACATTGAAAGATATATTAAATTAGAAACTCAATTTAAAGAAGTTGATTTTAAATTAAATTTAAATGTTTAATTGAGCGTAAATTTAAAGAATACACATGCAATACTACTTTTTTAAAATAGATGTATTTTTAAAGACAAGATATTCAAAATGAATGAATGATTAAGTTGGATGAATTGCAAGTAAAATCCACAAATTCTTAATATTTTTGAATTAATTTAAAAAAAAATTATTATAGCATTATTATTAGTATTACTACTACTATTTATTATAAAGGAAATATAGATGAGAAAAATTAAAGATACAGATTTAGAAAAAGTAGATGAATGGGACTTACCAGTTATACCAAAAGATTCATCCAATAATTTAATCTGGGATATTCCAAAAAGTTACAATCCGCATATGAGGGTACCAGGTCGTATATTTTTATCAAAAGATATGCTTTGTGACCTTGAAAAGAAAACAATTGAACAAATTGTAAATGTTGCCTCTCTTCCTGGAATTTGTGAATATTCAATGGCAATGCCAGATACACATATGGGATATGGATTTCCAATAGGAGGAGTTGCAGCATTTGATGCAGAAGAGGGAATTATAAGTCCAGGCGGCGTTGGGTTTGATATTAATTGTGGAGTACGACTTATTCGTACAAATTTACAAAAAGAAGAAGTCACCCCAAAACTCAAATCACTTATAGATTCACTTTTTAATGAAATTCCAAAAGGCGTTGGCTCAAAGAGTAAAATTCGTTTAACAGACAATGAACTTGATGATGTTTTTACACATGGTGCTACATGGGCAGTTGAAAATGGATATGGAGTTAAAAAAGATATTGAACATTGTGAAGGATTTGGACTTATAGAAGGTGCAGATCCAACATGCGTAAGTGAGTTAGCAAGAAAGAGAGGGAAACCACAAATTGGAACACTTGGAAGTGGAAATCATTTTGTCGAAGTGCAATCTGTAAGTGAAATGTATGATGGGGAAATCGCAAAAAATTTTGGTCTTGAATCTAATCAAGTTGTAATCATGGTTCATTGTGGTTCAAGAGGTGCAGGACATCAAATATGCACAGATTATGTTAAAGTGATGAATCAGGCAGTTAAAAAATATGGGATTCATATAACTGATAAACAACTTGCATGTGCACCTGCAAAATCAAGAGAGGCTCAAAATTATTATAAGGCTATGGCATGTGCAACTAATTATGCATGGACAAATAGGCAAATAATAACCCATTGGATTCGCGAAGTATTTGAAAAAGTATTTAAAATGGATAGTGATGCTCTTGGTATGGACTTGATATATGATGTTGCACACAATGTTGCAAAACTTGAAACTCATGCAATAGATGGGATAAAGAAAAAAGTATTTGTGCATAGAAAAGGTGCTACAAGAGCATTTGGACCAGAGCATGCAGATCTTCCTAAAAAATATAAAAAATATGGGCAACCAGTGTTAATTCCAGGAAGCATGGGGACGCCATCTTATATTTTGCATGGAACAAATGCTTCAATGGATTTGACTTTTGGAAGTGCATGCCATGGTGCTGGACGAGTAATGAGCAGGTCGGCGGCAAAACGACAATTTAGGGGGACAGATATTGAAAAAAGACTTGGAAAATTGGGCATTATTGCACGGGCAACGCACCCATCTGTTATTGCAGAAGAAGCACCAGAAGTTTATAAATCGAGTAGTTCTGTTGTTAATGTAGTTCATGAGCTGGGAATTGCTAAAAAAGTCACACAAGTTATACCAATGGGGGTTATAAAAGGATGAATATGCACTCTGAAAATCATTTAAAAAAACTTAAAAAGGTACGCATTATGGCAGATTATCAATTTGGAAAAGGTATTGGAAAAATACTTTTTCCAGAAAATGTTAAGTTTATTTTATCTAAAACAAAGCGAATAAGGCAAATATTATGTGATGAAAAGCGAATTGCAACTGTTAGAGCAAAAGATGGCATGCTTACACTTAGCATAGATGGTGCAAATACAATACATAAAGCAACACAATCGCCACACATGAGGGTGGTTATTTTAGATGACGCAGTACCTTTTGTTGCAAAAGGAAAAACTGTTTTTTCAAAGCATGTTATTGATATAGATATGAATCTTAGGGCATTAGAAGAAGTGATGATTACAGATAAATCTGGTAAATTATGTGCCACAGGTCAATTATTGCTTGCACCAATGGAAATTATTGAACTTGAACAAGGGGTTGCTGTTGATGTGAGGTGTGGGATTGATTCGTAAAAAATAATATGATTTG
>JAAXQB010000030.1 GCA_012329085.1 Methanosarcinales archaeon
ATTTTTGGTACAATATTTTCCATAAAAAGCCTTTGTGTGTATTCTTTAAAGTTATTGTGATGAATAATTATAACATTTGTCGGATATGAAAGGCTTTTTTTAAATTTTAATTTAGCTTAAATTGTGGGTTGTTTTTTGTAATTTGCAAGTGGCTCAATCTAAATATTAAATTTCAAGGAGTATTTTTTGCTAAACATCCCAGTAGAAGATAAACAATTATTATTACAATTAATAAATGAAAAGAATGTATCAGAAGAGCTAATCAATAAACTTGTAAGCAAAGCTATAGAAGTTAGATATCAAGACAAAGTAATTGGATTAAAAGATGAAATATCAGATTTAATTAAAGAGTTTGCTAATGATAAAAAGGTTTCTTTATGATATTAAAAAAACTATATATTAATAATATATTTGCATATTCAGGTGAAATAGAAATTGACTTAGAGCCAAAAGACAAAAAAAATATAATTTTAATTGGTGCAAGAAATGGGCGTGGTAAAACATCATTTTTAAGAATACTTAGAATTTTAATTCATGGATTAAAAGAGAATAGTGAATTTACAAAAAAGGATGCAAAATTAACACCTAATGAATATGCCATTGGAAAAGGCAAACAGTGGGAAGGTATATTTTTTAAAGGTATTGGTATAAATAAAGCCTCAATAAAAGGTATTTTTGAATTAGATAATCAAGAACTTATAGTCAGCAGAGGATTTGAAAAAACTTCTGTAAGTTTTAGTGAAATACTAACAGTTTATTTTAATGGAAAAAAACAAATAACAGCACAGCAATTTTTAGATAATATTTTACCAAAGAATTTTGCACAATTTTTCTTTTTTGATGGAGAAAAACTTGAAGATTTAATGAATACGCAAAACTTAAATATCAAAGATTCTTTAGAAGTTTTATTAAATATCAAAACATATGAAAAACTCATCACTATTATAAAGACAGTTCAACGAGAATATAAAAAAGAAACAGAGAATACACCAACAAGTGATGAAATAGAAAGAAAAGAACATTTAAGAAATAGTTTAGTTACAGATATTAAAATCAATAAGAATGAAATAGAGGCAATAGAAAAAGAGATAAAAATATTTAAAATTGATATAGAAGAACGAACAGAAAAATTAACAAATTTATTAGTAAATAAAAAATCTGATATGAAACCTTTAAAAATTGAAAAAGAAAAGATTGAAAAAGAATTAACATCATTAAAAGAATATATAAGTAAAAAAATAAAAGGTATTGACTTTTTAGTATTAATGGCTGAAAGAATTTCACGAAATTATTTATCTAAACTTGAAGATGATAAAACCAATTATCAATTAGATGAACAATTAAAATTATTCAAACGAACACTAAACTCTATTATTCAAAAAATACAAAATAATATTTTCAATCCTGATATTAAAGATATCCCTATTGAATATAATTTAAATTTTGATACAACAGAATTTTATCAAAATAGGATAAAAGAAGAGTCTGATAAAGCTTGGGACGAGTTTAAAAATACAAAAACTAAAGAGATTGACAAACAAGTTATTTATTATAATGAAAATGATAAAGACAGATTAAATAGTATCTTTGAAGAAAAAGCAATTATGTATGAAAAGTTTAGCTATTTACAAAATATAGAAAAAAGATTAAAACAAATTAAAAATGAACTTGAAAATGCAACAGAAAATGCTAGCGACAGTGACTATGCAATCAATCAATACAAACAAGAAAAAGAAACATTAGAAAATAATAAATCAATTAATGAGCAAAAAATTGGTGAACTTAAAAAAGATACGGAATTAAAAACCGAAAAAAGAAATACATTAGATATTGAAATAAATAAATTAGAAAAGTCTTTAAATTTATCAAAACCTATTTTAAACTCTATAGAACTAAGTGAAACACTTATTGACTTTTTTCAAGAATTTAAATTAAGGTTACTACATAAAAAAATAGAAGATTTAGAAAATGAATTTAATAATCATTTATTTGAATTGGCTTATGATAAAAATTGGATAAAACAAGTTCAAATTAATGATAAATTTGAAATTAAACTTTTAAATTTTTTAGAAAGAGAAATGTCAATAAGTTCATTGTCAGCAGGTCAAAGACAAATTTTAGCAACTGCTTTAATTCAAGCATTAGGCTCAGTTTCCCAAGTAAAATCATTTATTTGTATAGATACACCATTAGCAAGAATTGACTTAGAAAATAGAGAACAAATAATAACTAAATATTATCCAAAAGCTTCAAAGCAAGTGATAATTTTATCAACAAATAGTGAAATTGACCCATCTAAAAGTGAGTATAGATTTATGAAAGATTTTATATCAAAAGAATATACAATTATTTCAGATGAATATAAATCATCATTTGAAGATGGTTATTTCAATGAAATAAGTAGAGGTTAATATCATGGCACAAATAAAAATAACTGCAAATATAGATAAAAGAGACTTATTAAAGCAATTCAATCAACATATTTCAAATAAATTTGAAGCAAGATTTTTTGATTTAATAATATGGAGAATTGCATTTATGCTATCTTTAAAAAGTGGTATTAATGAAACGGAGCTAAAAAAAAGATATGAATCTAGTGGAATAGGTCATCAAAATATTTCTCAAGATGTATCTACTATAGCAGATGATGAAACAAAATATATATTTATAAACTTATTATCATTAGTTCATAATAAAAAAATAGATACAAAAGAAGAATTTCCAGAATTATTAAAATTACATTGTAGACATGGTTTTGATATTTTAGAAAGTGAAATTTCTGATATTGGAGTAAATGATAATATTATTGATTTTTTTATAAATCAACTTGAAAATCCAAAAGATATTAATATAAATAATAACAATAATGAAGATGCTGATATAAGTGTAATAAATAAATTTAAAAAAGCTATTTTAGAAATAAAAGCACCTTTAAAATTTATAGAAGAAAAAGTATTTGATAGAGTTAAAAAACTATATTTTGATATCGAAGATATAAATTATGTACCAAATTTATTTAGCCCTCAATTTGTAGCAAAGTTAGAAGTTGCTACTGCACTTAGAGATAAATTATATATACAACAAACAAAAAGAGAAAGAGTAATAAGTATTAATATAGTTAAAGATAATCAACCAATTTATATTAGTAGCTATCAAGGCGAAATGAATAATAATGATTTATCTTTGATTATTGGAATGGATGATGAAGATAATATAGAAAAAACAAATTTAAAAGACTTGGTTCATTTACTCGTTGCGGGTACTACAGGAAGTGGAAAAACTGTATTTCTACATTCTTTAATTTATCAATTTTTAAAAAAAGATATTGAATTGTATTTAATAGATGGAAAAAGTGGTTTTGAATTTGGACAATATGAACATAATCAAAACACAAATATTGTAATTGATAATGATGAGATAGTACCAACAATTAAAAAAATAATTGAAGAAATGGAAGAAAGATTTAGTTTAAATAATATAAAGCAATCAAAGCCAATTATAGTTATAGTAGATGAATTTGTTGATTTAATTATGCAAAAAAAGTTAATTGAAGATTTATTTGTAAGATTAGCACAAAAAGGAAGAGGTGCAAAAATACATTTAGTATTAGCAACTCAAAGACCTGATAGCAATATATTAAAAGGTGTTTTAAGGTCAAATATTCCATCAAGAGTTGCTTTTAAGGTTCAAAAATCAACAGAAAGTAAAATTATTTTAGATGAAACTGGAGCAGAAAATTTATTTGGAAAAGGTGATATGCTTTTCTACGATGGGAAAGAAATAAAAAGGCTTCAAGGTTTTTTATCAGAATAAAGGAAAATAAATGAAAAAACTAATAAGCTTTGATTGGGCAATAAAAAGAATACTAATAGGATTAGCAATATTGGGTTTATTGACAAGTTCAGCACATGCAAAACAAGTTACAACCTGTATATCATACTTGGTTGGTGCAACATCTGAAATGACTTGTAGTGGTGACTACAGTGGTAAAACTACCATACAAAAGCTGTATAAAAA
>JAAXQB010000347.1 GCA_012329085.1 Methanosarcinales archaeon
CACTAATAAGATATAATATATATAAATTTGATTCACCATATTTTTTATCAGTTACAAAAAGTATTTTTTTTTCAATATTAAAAACGATTACATTTCCAGCTATAAAACCAATTAGAATACTTATTGCATATATCACTCTAAGTATTTGAATGGTCATTATTATTTCACAACCTATTATAAAAAGAGGAAAAAATACTCTTATAAATATTGGTAATTGAATAAAAAGAGAAATAGGCACCATTATACAATAAAATATAATTATAATTTTTGGATATATCATTTTAAAATTATATTTTAATTTTTCAATATTCATAAATATCACTAAAATTTTTAAAAAAATAAATTTTTCTACAAGAATATAATTTTATAAATCATATATAATAAAAAATCAAAAATTTTTTTAAACTCATTCTAAAAAGTTTGAGTGATTACGCTCGTTTGTTCGAAAATCAGAGATTTTCTCATACGCTCATTCGTTCGAAAATCAAAGATTTTCTCATACGCTCATTCGTTCCGAATGAGCTTTCCGAACAATTTATAAAAAACTAAATAGAATTTTAATTTATTTCTATTAAATATTATTTTATTTCTTATATATTTTTGGAATTTTAAGGTTGCGAATTAACGCAGATTGATATAAATTATATTGATTTTAATGAGCTAAACACATACGATTTAATAAATATGCCACTCATTCAATTCAAATATCTAATAGAAGATATATTCGTGATCGGGTCTTTTTCCACAGAATATAAATGGTCTGCCGAATCAAGAAGCGATTCATCATGAGATACAATCAAAATTTGATCAACCCCATACCGAGTACTCATCAATTCAATTAATTTAATCAATTGATCCACATGCCCCTTATCAAGAAATACCGTAGGTTCATCCAAAATCAAGGGCGGTAAAGTTTCTTGCGAAAGTAATCGATAAATTGCACACCTAAATACTAAATTCAATATCGCTCGCTCCCCCCCACTTAATAATTTAGGTTCAAGTTCAGTCCCATCTTTTTCATAAATAATAAGATTATAATCAGAATCAAGAGATACACGCGAATATGCATTATTTGAATACATGAAGGCAAACATTTCATTTAAATATGCATCCAATGCCCCAATATTCCTTGCACGAAGTTCTACCCTAAGTCGCATATACATAGCTTCAAGCTCTTCTGCCGTTCCTTTTACAGTATTTATATAAATTAATTTATTTTCAAAAATCTTTTTATCAATTTTTAAAATTTCAAGTCTATTGAGTGTCCCTCGCAATTCCCCAATAATTGACATTATTTTATCTTTTTCAATATTTTTATTTTTAATATCAAGATCATTTCTCGCATGCCCCTCTTTTAATTTATACACCGTTGATTTTAAAGATTCAAAATCATACGATTTTAGTTCATTTTCAATTTCTCGCATGGCATCTTCTTTTTCATATAATTGACTCGTAAGTATCGTTTTTATTTCTTGTTTACTTTTATTTTCATTTTTTAAACTAACAATATCATTTTTATAATTGGTTTTTTCAATTAAATTTTTTTCCGTGTTTTTTAATATTTTGAGTTTATCTTGAGTTTTTGTATGTAATATAGTACAATTATTTTCATCAGATATAAGAGATGCAATCTGTTTTTCAATATCATTATATATTGCATACAATTCTTTTTGTTCATTATAATAATTTTTTAAATTATTTTCAAATGTTTTCAATTTATCAACATAATTTTCTTTTATGTTTTTATCCAATTCAATGTTGTTAAATATTTCTTTTATTTTATTCTTATTTTCTTGTATTTTTTCCAATTCATTTTTAATATTTTTTACATTTTCTTGCGTCTTTTTGAGTGCAATACAATTATTTTCAAGAGCTTTTTTTTCATTTTCATCATCTTCATTTAAAAGCTGTTTTTCAATATCATTATATATTGCATACAATTCTTTTTGTTCATTATAATAATTTTTTAAATTGTTTTCTAATGTTTTTAACTTATCAATATAATTTTCTTTTATGTTTTTATCCAATTCAATGTTGTTAAATATTTCTTTTATTTTATTCTTATTTTCTTGTATATTTTTTATTTCAAATTCGATATGTTCCTTTTTTTCTATAAATTTTTCTTTAAGTTTTATATTAAAAAAAAGTTCATCTTTAAATAATGATTTTTTAATTATATTATCATTTAATTTTGCTTCAATATTAGAACCTTTTAAATCTTGATTGCATGTTGGACATTTTCCTTTTTCAATAAGATTTTTTTCTTTTTGTATTATTTCCTCAAGTGCATCAATTTTTGTTGAAAGTTTTGTAATATTGTCTTGAAGTTGCAGTTCTTTAACTGATAAATTTTTAATTTCATCTTCAATATTATAAATTTCAATTTCGCTTTTGCCTTCAAGTTCTTTTATTTTTAAAATTGATTGATTGATATCAATTTCCTTCTTTTTAATAGAATTATTATAATTCTGTATATTAGATTTTTTTATATTTATTTGTGCATTCACATCAATTTTTGCTTTTTCAATTTCTTGTATATTTTGTTTATTTTCCTCAATTTTTTTTAATTTTATTTTTTTTTCATTTTCATATAATTTTAGATTTTCTTGTATTTTTTTATCAATTGCATCAATTTTTGTTATATGATTTATAATATCTCCATGAAGTTGCAATTCTTTGGTAGATATATGTTTAATTTCATCCTCTATATTATAAAACTCAATCTCTTTACTATCTTCAAGTTTTTGTATTCTTGAAATTAATTGGTTATTATTAATTTCTAATTCTTTGATATTGGTATTATCCTTCTGTATATTACATTCTTTTATATTTATTTGTTCATTTATCCCAATTACATTTTTTTCATTTTCTTGTATATTTTGTTTATTTTCTTCAATTTTTTTGAGTACTGAATCTCTATCATTATTCAATAGATTTCGATTGTTTTTAATTTCATTTAATAATTGATAAATCTCTCTTTCATTGAGTGTCTGATCTTTTATAGCATCTTCTATATCTTGTTTAGAACAAACAAGTAACGAGTTTTTATTAATTTTATAATTATAAATATCATCAAGAATTGTTTCATATTTTAAAATTTCTTGTTCAAGTAATGTAATTTTATCAGAAATTTCATGAATTTTTTTTCTACCAATTTCAATTTCATTTTGTACAGCCGTTATTTTTACATTTATATTTTCAATTTCTTTTTCAAGCTGTTTTTTTTTCTGTTCGTTACCTTTATATTCATCAATCTTAGTATTAATCAAATCAATTTTTAATCGATACTTATCTTTTTTTAAATTTAACTCATTTATTTCATTATTAATTATATCTCGCTTTTCAGTTTCAAGTTTAAATTGCTTATAAGGTTCTTTAATATTAATTCTTTCAATTTCCTCAATAATTGTGTTGAGTCTTAATCTTTTATCGCGCTCCTGCCATCCAATTCCTGTAAGTGCATCTTTCACTCTTTCACGATATTCTTCGAGTTTTCCAATTTGTAAAAGATTATCAATCATTCTTTGACGGTCTTTTGGTTTTGCATTAATGAGAATGTCTATTTCGCCTTGTCTAACATACACACAATTTGTATATGATTCTTCATTCATACCAAGAAGTTTACATACAAACTCATGTGTTGGATTAACTCCATCTATGATTGTTCCATTCATTCGTAATATTGAATTTTTTGTTTTACCATTAGTAAATTCACGAGAAATTAAGCAAATTTTTCCATTTTGTTCAAATTCTAATAGAATTTTACTATTTTTTGCACCTTTCCGTATAATATCTTCAATTTTAAATTCTTTAGAAAGTGCAGAAGTCCCAAAAATACCAATAAAACATGATTCAAGCAGACTTGTTTTACCACTTCCATTCACTCCTGAAACAACGGATACACCATCTTTAAACAAAATATCAAGATTTTTATAGCTTCTAATATTTTCGGTTCGCAATCTCTTTAATTTCATAAAACACTCCCAAGTGTGTATTCTTTAAGATTTTTTGACGAATCTTGGCCTTCATGTATTTCATTAGCCTCTTCTTTAAGAGAATTAAATTTTTCCATGTTTTTATCAAGATATTCTTCAATTTTCTTTGAAATATTACTTTTTTTAATATTAAAATCTCTTATAATTTCATCAATCAATATTCCATCTTCTGTTAAATTTAAATTTCGTATTTCTTTTTTTATAGCATCATCGGGATCTAAATATGATATTTTAATATCTCTAAATTCATCATCCTTTGTGCGACAATTTTCAACTTTTGAAATTAATGCACCGCGTTTTAATACAAATTCTTCTATTTCATTAAGTGATATTTTAATAGACGGGTCGCCATTTATTTTAACAAATACCACACTACCTTTAATTTCATGCTCATTGATTTTATCAAATATGTCTTTGTAAGCTGTCTTTTCTTCTGTAACTTCCACGGGAATTATTTTAAAATCTCGTGTCTTAATTCCTATATTTTCGATAGAAATTTCATTATTGCTTATATTTACTATATTAAATGCGCGAGATTCCATTTCTGATGCACTATTTCTCTCAGTACTTCCTGAATATGTGACCCATGCACCCTCAATTTTTTGGATTTCATGCTTATGATTGTCCCCAAGCAAAACAGCATCTAATTTAAACGGAACTAATCTGATAACTTCTTCCACATCCCATTCCCCAAATGGAAATGGATTCATAAGTTGATGCATCACAAGAATGTTTTTTATTGCAGTCACATCCTCTTCAAAAGAAGAATAATCAAACAATGGTATTTTTGATTTTGATAAATTATCAATTCCATATAAGGCTACATCTTTAATTTTATATGGTTTACTCTTAAGTCTTGTAGCAATTCCCATTTCTTCAAATAAATCTAACCATTGCACAGTTTGTTTTCGTTCATGATTTCCAACAATTCCAAGAAATGGTATGTTTTTAATTTTTAATTTTGAAATAATATTAATTGTCTGTAGAACATCTTCAAGTGATGGGGCTCTTGAATCAAATAAATCTCCTGCATGAATTACAGCATCTGCATTTACTTTAATTGCATAATCTATAACTTGCTCAAATGCATCAAGAAAATCTTTTTTTCTAACTTCGCTTTTATATTGATTATATCCTATATGTGTATCTGCGGTATGTATTAGCTTTATATTTTGCATGATTGAAATAATATTTTTGTTAATATTTAAAACCATAATAAACCGTATTTTTAAGTGTTAAAATTGCAAACATTTTTATAATTTAAATGCATACTTGAATGTGTATATGTGTATTACAAATGTAAATAAAAGTATGATTTAATTATATTGTAATACTAATTAATATTAAATAAGGAATGTCAATGTTTAATAAAAAAATAAATAATTTAATAATATGTGCAATGCTTATGAGCATTGTTTTTTTAATGGCACTATATTCAATAGAAGAAGTGCAAAGTGTGCAAGTGGG
>JAAXQB010000098.1 GCA_012329085.1 Methanosarcinales archaeon
AAATAAAAAGATTGAATCAATTAAATTCAATATCTGAGGGAGATATGTCTTTAATTGATCAAGTTCCACAAAATAAGATATCAATTATTTTAAAAAGAAATGAAATTTGTTATTCTGTGGTTGAATAGTTACAATTTTGGGAAGATAGAGCAGTAAGAAAAACAAGTGGTGGCTTTGGCGGTTTTGGATTTCGAGTTGCAAAAGGAGTTACATTTCGTGTTGGTAAATTTGGTGCAACTGGAAAAACACATATGGAACGAAAACATATTGATACTGGCACGATTACCCTAACAAATAAAAGAGTTGTATTTGTTGGTGCTCGTAAAAATATGGATTTTGCACTTAGTAAAATCATTTCTGTTGAACCTTTTTCAAATGGTTTCGCCATTAGTAGATCTAATAAGCAAAAAACAGAATATTTTGTAGGTGACTTTGATGGATTAATAATTAAAGCTATGATTGAGGGTGCTATTAGAAATCTTTGAATTGTTTATAAGATATGCCAAATCATTTTTATAATTTAAAACAATTTTATTAATATTTTAAATAATTATTTTTCATATTTTATAAGCATATCTTATTTTTTATAGCATATTCAAAATGAATGTGCGTAAACACTCATTCTTTTAGAATGAGTTAGAAAAAATCTTTGATTTTTGAACAAATAATCGTTATTTGACGATGATTATAAAATAAAATACATGTATAAAAATTAAAAAAATGATAGATGTTTAGTATATTAAAATTTAAACATGAACATGTCTTATTAATCATTCACAATCAAATTCATAAATGAGAAATTGAAAAAGTTCCTCATTACATAATTATTCAAAAATTAGAAATTTTACAGAACACACACCTATTTAGATTGCGTGTATTCTGTAATTATGCGTGTTAAATCTATAAGCTCAACGATCATTCTAAATGATTTTTATAAATTGCATACAAATACAAATCACTTCATACAAGCACCATTATCAGAACTTAAACAAAGTTCTCTATACTTGGACAAATACCCCGTAACTTTCTTTACAACAGGCACAAGTGTTTTATACCTTTTCTCAATCTCTTCTCTTTCAACACACAAATCCAATCGCCTTTCAGGAATATTAACCTCAATCATATCTCCTTCATAAATTATAGCAATCGGTCCACCATCTGCCGCCTCTGGTGCAATATGCCCAATACATGGTCCCCTCGTACCTCCAGAAAATCGCCCATCTGTAATAAGTAACACATCAAGATTCATTCCCATTATAGCAGAAGTTGGCGAAAGCATCTCTCTCATACCTGGACCGCCTCGCGGACCCTCATATCGAATAACAACAACATCCCCATCATTTATATTGCCATCCAATATAGCTTTAAGTGCATCCTCCTCAGAATCAAAAACCCGTGCAGGTCCCTTATGCACCATCATTTCTTCTTTTACAGCAGTTTGTTTTACCACACAACCATTTGGAGCAATTGTCCCTCTAAGTATTGCAATCCCTCCTTCTTTATGAACTGGATTATTTAATGGATGAATGACTTTGTCATCAAGTACTTTTTTACCAATTAAATTCTCACCTACGGTTTTTTCAGTAACTGTCATACAATCAAGATTTAATTTATCTTTAAATCGAGACATAAGTGCATGAATGCCTCCTGCTCTATCTAAATCCAACATAGTATAAGTTCCCCCAGGCCTCATATTACATATATGTGGAGTTTCCCTACTAATCTCATCAAACAAATCCATCGATAAAGAAATTTCAGCTTCCTTTGCAATTGCAAGCATTTCAAGTACATCATTAGTAGAACCTGCTGTTGCCATTGATACACGAATCCAATTTTTAAATGCATCGAGTGTTATAATGTCCCTCGCATTTATTGAATTTTTCACAAGAGATACAATTCTACGACCACTTTCTTCTGCAATTCTTAATTTTCCAGCATCCTGTGCATGAGAAGTTGCACATCCCGGAATTGATAATCCAAGAGCTTCAATGCCACATGCAAGAGTATTTGCACTAAACATGCCTGCACAACTTCCAGCACCCGGGCAAGCACAATCTTCCAATTTTTTAAGTTCTTTTTCATCTATTGCCCCAGATTTGAATTCTCCCACAGCTTCAAATACAGAGATAATATCAACATTTTTTCCATCAACTACCCCAGGATACATTGGACCACCTGTCACAACAATTGCAGGTATATTAAGCCTTGCAGCTGCCATTAAATGACCGGGAACAATTTCATCGCATGCCGATATTAATATCATACCATCTAATGCATGCCCTCTTATCATTATTTCTATGGAATCTGCAATAACATCTCTTGAGGGAAGAGAATATTTCATTCCATCATGCCCCATTGCAAGACCATCACATATAGCAATCGTATTAAATTCAAACGAAGTTCCACCAGCTGCCGCAATACCATTTTTTGCAGCTTCTGCAACTTGCCTTAAATGAATGTGTCCAGGAACAATTTCATTCCATGAATTAACTACTGCAATAAATGGTTTATCCATATTTTCATCTGTAACACCGCATGCTTTAAGCAATGCACGGTGAGGAGCTCTTTCGAGCCCCTTTTTCATCATATCACTTCGCATTTTATTCCCTTTAAATAAACCCAATTTCAAGTGCATCAAATGGACAGAACTTTGAACACAATCCACATGCTTTGCAACCTCTTATATTAAATTCTACTTTTCGTGATTCTTTTTCATACATTATGACATTAGGCTCAGGACATACAAAAATACATTTTTTACATCCTGTGCAAGCTTCTTTATCAAGATTTATTGTGAACGGCATCTTTCATCCTCCATTCTCTTAATTTCTTTTGCCGCAACCCTTACTGATTGCATATTTTTATCAATCAAGTCTTGCACTTTAGCATATTTCTTTTTGATTACATCATCAAGAGCTGCCGTTGAACCTGATGCAATAAATTTTCTTTTACCAAATCTTTCTGAAATTGATGATTCTAAACTTTCAAATGAAACAATATTAGTTAATCCAATCAAAACACCAAGCATAGCCATATTTGTTGCAAGTTCAGTGCCTGCCACTTCAAGTGCAATTTTTGCTGCTGGAATGTAAATAATTCTTGCATTTAATTTTTCAATAGCTTCTAAATCATGCTTTGGAATTGGGAGTTCATATGGACTGTTTATTATAATTATACCATTTTCTTGCAAACCTTCATAAAATGGCATTGTATAGCATTTTCCTTGTGTGATTACTTCCTCATGAAAAATCATAATAATATTTGGATAATTAACTTCACCCTTTTCATATACTGGTTCAGATGAAATTCTTGTATAACTTTCAGTTGGAGCAAGTCTTTTTTCTGCACCAAAAAAAGGAATAACAATACTATAATTTCCATCTTTTACAGTCGCCATACCCAATATATTTGCAGCCGTAACCATTCCCTGTCCGCCGAGTCCTGACATCCTCAAATCAAATTTCATAATTTTTGCTCCTTTATTAATTTTTCTGCTTCTGGAGTTATGTATTCTCGAATATTTTCACCTTCTTTTGTTTTTGCAAGTGTCTCTAATGGGCTAAACTTATAATTTGTAGGACATGGCGTAAATACTTGTACATAAGTTGGACCAAGTGTTCGTGCGATTATAATTGCTCTTTTTATGTATTTTTCTAATTTTCTTGGATGCAAAGGACTTACTTCTGCAACATATACACAACCTGATTCTCTTGCAAGTTCAAACATGGGTGCTTTTGGATATTTTTTTCCAACGGGAGCCATATTTAATACAGTTCCTTCTTTTGTCATACTACTTTCTTGACCACCTGTATTTGCATAACATTCATTATCAAGCATGATTGTAGTTATTTTTTCCATTCTAATCCATGCATGTAGCGTAAATGCAATTCCAATATCGGCAACCCCTCCATCCCCTCCAATTACAACAACATCTTTTACTTTGTCTGGAAAACGAATATCTAAACTTCTCTTTAAACCTGATGCAACAGCACTTTGATTTCCAAAAAGAGAGTGGATATTTTGTATTGCAAGTTGTGGCATAAGAATACTATTACACCCAGTAGTTCCAACAACGATAGTATCTTCTGGCGCAGGAAGGGAAGCTGTAATAAGTCTTAATCCCAATCCAAGCCCACAACCTGCACACAATGGGTGTTTTTCTATTGCTTCTTTAAATGTACCGAGATCTTTAACACCAAGATTTCGCCTATACGGTCCATCTTCTACGAGTTCTTTATACTCATCTGGCATTATGTCTTCATAACCAGGCGTTATCTTTGGAATCATTATATATCCCTCATTATCTTTTTAATTTCTTCAAGTATTGCCTCAGGTGGCATAGTCATTCCACCAAATACTCTTGGACCGCCATATATATTTTTATTTTCAGATACAAGTTTAACTTCTCTTGCAAGCCAACCTATAATGTTAAGTTCAGGAACTATGATGGCTTTTGCTTTCCTTGTTAATTGGCGAATCTCCTCTTCTGGAAATGGCTTAATCACTTTAACTTTCAAAAGACCAACATCAAGCCCAAGCTTTCGTGCCGCCTCCATTGCAACACGAGATTGAGCTGCCGCAGTTCCAGATGCAATAATTAATAAATCTGCATCTTTGTGTGTAACTATAACAGAATCACCCATATATTGTGCAATATGTTTTCTTGCCCTATCTTTTGCCGCGTGAACTTCTTGTTGCCAACTTGCATGTGTTGCATAACTTATGTAATTACTTTTCATAACAAATGGATCCCTCATATGTCTTATTGGAGGTTTTTCCATATCCATCACAGGAACTGGTGCACTATATGGATCATAAGGTGGAAGCATTATTCCTTCTGGCGGAAGTTCTACAACTTCTCTTGTGTGTGTGACAAAGAAGCCATCTACACATACACCTGCTGGAATATGAACATCAGGTTGTTCTGCTATCATAAATGATTGAAGAATCATGTCAAAGAATTCCTGTGGATTTTCTCCATGGAATATCATCATACCTGTGTCCATAAGCCATCCCATCTCAATGTTATCTGGTTGAATGGTTAATGGTGAATTTATACCCCTACACATAAATGCACAAACAACAGGCAATCTTGCACCCGCCCATGTTGGAAACATTTCAAACGCTCTAAGCGTTCCAGGTCCAGATGTTGCAGTAAATGTTCTAACTCCTGCCATTGCCGCCCCAGATATAGCAGACATTGCACCAAGTTCGTGCTCTGCTCTATAATAATCTTTCAAATAACCTTGTGCATAAATATCTCCTACAAGGTGCATTGCTTCACTTTGTGGCGTGATTGGATATGAAACTCCAATATCAACATTTGCTCTTTTTATAGCTTCTGATACAGCCTCATTTCCAATTATAAACTTTTTTTCACGAGGTGCTTCTTTTAATAAATATTCTGCATCAACTACTTTTCTTTCTAACACTATTGATTTCCTCTCATTTTTTTTATAACTTCTATTAATTCATAAATTTCTTTTGCATGTATATCCCTTAGCGTTGCCATCGCATCTTCATGTCCTGCCTCGGCACATAATGCAATAGTATAGCAATCAGTACTGCCCCTTATAAGTTTCAAAGCAAGATTTGCATAATGGCAATGAACTCCTGCAAAAACACAAACATCTATGTCATTATGCCATATTGTAAGGTTTGGATGGTTTGGATTAATCTCTATTTCAGGATCAATCATGGGATATTTTGGTCTATAATCTGGCATAGGTATGATTTTCATACCTGGAACTGTGGCAACTAATTCTTTTAATGCGGTTGCTTTTGCAAGTCCAGCTTCGGTTGATGCCCATAGTACATTTGGTCCTGGAAAAAAAGTAGGATTTTTTGCTTTAAGTAATTTTTTTGCAATTTCTTCCATTACAGTTAAATATGGTACGATTTTACCCTCGATTAATCCATCTCCTTTATCTGGAAGCATCACTCCATAAGAAGCTGCTGCTGGCGATAAATAAGATTCAGGTCCAGGCACAACTTTATAATCTTTTTGATAGTGTATCAATGTAGTCATAAGATATTCCGTCTATTTACAATTAAAATTTAAATTCGGTAATATGATTTTTTGTCTAATTTTTATCAAATTTGCACATTTTTTATTTCGTCTTTTACCGTAGTCAATTATAATGATTATTTGTTATATATAGCTTATGATTAGGAATACTTAAAATTTGTAGAGATTTTAATTTTTAGAATTTTCGTTTAGAAATAAATTTAAGAATGAGTTAATTTTAAATATATTTAAAATTTAGAAAATATGGATAAAAAATTAGAAGATATAAAAAAAAGATTGAACATTATAGTTATTTTTATTGGTTTTGTTATTGGTTTATTCATAGGATATTTAATTTTTTAAACATCAATTATTTAAACATGCAACTCTTTTTTTAACCAATGAATAAAATTTCACTACCTTATGGAAAAACAAACATACAACTTTCCATTCCTAATAAAAACATCATAAATATCATAAAGCCAAATGAATTAATTCACACAAAAAATGAAATTCATATTTTAAAAGAAGCAATCGAAAATCCAATAAATAGCAAACGATTATTTGAACTTGTAAATAAAGATTTAAATGTTGTAATAATTGTAAGTGATATAACTAGAACTGTGCCTGCAAAAAAAATATTGCCTTTAATTCTAAATGAACTTTATAAAGGAAATGTTAAAGATAAAAACATTACTATTGTTTTTGCACTTGGACTTCATAGAAATCAAACAGAATCTGAAATGAAGCAGATTGTAGGCAATGACATCTATAAACGAATATTGTGCATTGAACATGATTCAAAAAAATGTGTGCATCTTGGAAAAACTAAATATGAAACTCCTATTGAAATATTTGAACCAGTGCTTAATGCGGATGTTATTGTGTGTATCGGAAATATAGAATTTCATTATTATGCAGGATATACCGGTGGCGTAAAAGCAATACTTCCGGGTGTGAGTTCTGAAAATTCTATTATTGCAAATCATAAAAAAATGTTAGATGATGCTGCAATTACTGGAAATCTCAATAGTCCTGTGAGAAAAGATATGGAGGAAGCCATAAGCTATCTTGCAGGAAAATCATTGTTTTTAATGAATACTGTTTTAAACAGCAAAAAAAAAGTTGTATATGCAGTTGCAGGCAATATGGTTGATGCACATAGTAAAGGTGCAAACTTTATGGATAAAATGTATAAAATAGCCATAAATCAATTGGCCGATATTATTATTGTATCTCCAGGGGGGCATCCAAAAGATATTACTCTATTTCAAGCACACAAATCTCTTGAAAATGCAAAAAATGGAGTTGTTGAAGGAGGTATAATCTTACTTATTGCTGAATGTGATGAAGGGTTTGGCAATAAAGTATATGAAAAATGGAGTGTTGAATCAAAAAATCCAGATGATGCGATAGAGCGATTTAATCAATCATTTGAATTTGGAGGACATAAAGCTGCACTTATTGCAAAACTTTCAAAAAAGTATAAGTTATGTCTTAAATCTAATCTTACAATAGATGAAACAAAATCTGTATTTTTTGAGAAAGTTGAATGTGTTCAAACGCATATTGATGCACTGTTAGATAAAAATCCAGATAGTAAAATATTTATTATGCAATCTGGTGGATTGACACTTCCGAAAAATTAAAAATTTCTTTAACTCATTCTATTTGAGAATGAAGGTTAAGTGTATAATAAATGCTCATTCGTTCCGAATGAGCTTTACAAATTATACACAATTAAAAAAGAACGGTAAATTCCATAAAGTTATTAATCTTATCGATTAAATTATTGGTGTGATATAAATGAATGAAAAAGAAGATAGATATAAAAAACTTGGTTTAAAATGTGGGCTTGAAATTCATCAACAATTAGATACAAAAAAAAAGCTTTTTTGTGATTGTAAAACAGTGATACGAGATGTTAATGAATCAACACATGAATTTTTTAGATATCTTAGACCAACGGCAAGTGAAGTGGCTGAAATTGATAGGGCGGCATTAGAACAATCGAAAGTAAAAAGAAAATTTGTATATAAAGCATATGATACAACTTGTCTTATAGAAGAGGATGAAGAGCCGCCACGAAAATTGAATAAGGATGCACTTGGCGTTTCGTTAATTTTAGTAAAACTTCTTAATATGAATCCAGTTGATGAAATCCATGTAATGCGAAAGATTGTGATTGATGGGTCCAATACTACGGGATTTCAAAGAACGGCGTTTGTTGCAAAGGATGGTTTTATTGATACGGACGAGGGAGAAGTCGGAATTGAAGTTTTATGTTTAGAGGAAGATGCGGCACAGAAAATAGAAGGTGATGAATATTCTGTTTCCTATTCATTAGATAGACTTGGAATTCCACTTATAGAGATTGCAACTGCACCTGATATTATTTCTCCATCGCATGCAAAGGAAACTGCAAAAAAGATTGGTATGTTTTTCCGTTCAACAGGTAAAGTGAAAAGAGGACTTGGGACAATTCGGCAAGATGTGAATATATCTATATCAAAAGGTGCCAGAGTAGAGATAAAAGGAGTTCAATCTCTTGATCTTATTGAGACTATTCTTGAAAATGAAGTGGATAGGCAGGTAAATCTTCTTGAAATTAAAGATAGATTGATAGAAAAATGTGCGTTTGTTAATGATAAGATTTTTGATGTTACAGATATTTTTAAAGATGGGAAATTTAAGCATAAAAAAGGAAAAGTGCTTGGCGTTTTGTTATCTGGGTTTGTTGGGTTTGTTGGACGAGAGATTCAAACGGGGCGGCGACTTGGGACTGAATTTTCTGATTATGCAAAGGCTATGGGTGTTGGAGGTATATTGCATACAGATGAGCTTCCAAATTATGGCATATCACAAAATGAAGTGGATGCACTTCGTGTAATGCTTGATGCAAAGGATGAGGATGCTGTGGTTTTTGTTATGGGTGATGAGGTGCGTGCGAGAAATGCACTTAATAGTGTAATCAATCGTGCAAAATATACGCTTATGGGAATTCCAGAGGAAACGCGAAAAGCACTTCCTGATGGAAATAGTCAGTATATGAGACCGCTTTCGAGTGCGGCACGGATGTATCCTGAAACTGATGTGCCTCAAATTGAGATTGGGGAGAGGGAGTTTAATTCTATTGAGATTCCTGAATTATTAACAGATAAGGCTGTTCGATTTATGAAAGAGTTTGATTTAAATAGGGAGTTTGCGGAAAAAATTGTATATTCTCAAAAATTGTATTTGTTTGAGAATCTGGTTCAAAAATATGATGGTTTTGCAACACTTATTGTGAGGACTTTGATTGGCACGCTGTCTGAACTTAGTAGGGACGGGGTGCGTGTTGGTGAGTTAGAAGATGGGCATTTTATGCAATTGTTTGAGCTTGTTTCAAAGGGGGTGCTTGCAAAGGAGGGGATTGACCCTGTTTTACGGATGCTTGCAAAGAATCCTAATATTGATGTGGAAAAGGCAGTTGAATCGTGTGGATTTACTGGTGTCGATGAGTCTAAGATTCGGGAGTTTATTAAAAATATTGTGCAAGAGCGAATGGATTTTGTGAAGGAGAGGGGCGTTGGTGCAGTGGGTCCGCTTATGGGTGTTGTTATGAAGGAGTTTAGGGGGAAGGTGGATGGAAATCGATTGAGGGGATTGCTTATGGAGGAGATTGAGGGCGTGGGAGTTTAGGAAATTGCGATATTGATAAGATGGGGATTAAAAAATGATTAATAATAAACAACGGAAAACAATAACAATAGAACAGAAAATTCAAATTCCTTCAGAATTAAAACATTTAAGAAATACTGCTTTGGAAAATAAGAATAAATTGTGTGTAATAGTATATTCAAGTGACACATATGTGAGCTATATAAATAATGTGATATCTAAAATTCAAGATATAATGGGAGTTTATAATATAGATGCAAAAATCTTACCTGAAGTAGTAAAACCACAGAAAAGTAATTTTGACACGATTTTACAAATGGTAAAAGATTGTGTGTTAGGAATTGTAATATTGGATGGGCTTAGACCAAATGTTATGATGGAATATGGAATGTTATTAGGTTTAGAAAAACCAATTATTGTTTTAAAAGATAAAAATGCTAAGATTAATATTAATGGTTTATCTGATACATTAAAAACTAAATGTGAAAAACACCACATATCCAATCCTAAATTAGATGTAACAAAACATATATCTAATGTAAATAATTTAAATTATACGGGTTACGATTGTAATAATCTTGATAAATTTGAAGAAATATTAAAAGAAAACCTTACTAAACTTAAAGATGACATAATTTTACAGATTACAAAACCAATGATGCCATCAAATCTTAATCCGGATGAATTTAAACATTTACAAGAAAAATTTATTAAAATTGCAGAATATAGTATTAAATTTATAAAACCAGATTTTGAAAGTATTAATAAAATTGATAAGGAAATTAATGATTTAGTAAATCAATATCATATAGAATTGCCTGCAACATATTATTTTGAAATTGGCAATATATATTATAAATTGTCAAAATATGATGAAGCATTAATGTTTTTTAACAAAGCAATAGAGATAAATCCAGATGATGCTGAAGCATGGTATAATAAAGGTGTTGTACTTGGAGAACTTAATCGTCCTGATGAAGAACTTAAAGCTTATAATAAAGCAATAGAGATAAAACCAGATGATGCTGAAGCATGGTATAACAAAGGTGTTGTACTTGGAAAACTTAATCGCCCTGATGAAGCACTTAAAGCGTATGATAAAGCAATAGAGATAAAACCAGATTATGCTGAAGCATGGTATAACAAAGGTGTTGTACTTGGAAAACTTAATCGCCCTGATGAAGCACTTAAAGCGTATGATAAAGCAATAGAGA
>JAAXQB010000052.1 GCA_012329085.1 Methanosarcinales archaeon
CATCATGATATATATTTCTGGATAATCTTTTTTAATGCCAGTAAATCCTGAATCAAGCCATAAAATCACATTTTCTAATATTGGTGTTAAATTCTGAATATTACGACATGCATTCGATCGATCTAAATCAAATAATAAGCCCATAATATCAAAAGTTGGATAACATTTAAAATAAAAAAGGATAAAAAATAATTTCTCTGTAGAATTTTTTAAATTTCCTATTCTTCCACCGCCTGGTTTCCGATCTCTATTTCCTTGTTTTACCTCTTTTTTATATCTAATTAAAGTGTCTTTCTTTAATTCCTGATTAAAACTTTTTGCTAATTTATTAAATTTTGGTGCAGATAATCCAGTTGTAGCCCTCATTAGTCTATTATTCTTTAATGCCCTTTTAATAGATATCATACCTCATAATTATAATTTATCTGATATAAAAGCTTTTACAGAGGGAGCTTTGAAAAACCCTAAAAATTAAACGCTCATTTGCTCCAAATGAGCTATCAAAAATTCCCAAAAGTATATAATTGGCAGAGTAAAAAGAGAGGTAAATCAAAATTCTCATAGGCATAATCTCTAATTTGCAACAAGTCTATTGTATTGCTTCTTCGTATCTTTTTAACTTCTTAAGGACAACGCCTTTGTTTTTTCATGCATTCATACACTTTGAATCAATATTCAATACTTTATCATAGCATCGTATCGCTTTATTGTATCTTTTTAACTTCCTAAGGGTAATTCCTTTATTGTTCCATGTATCCACACAGTTTGGATCGATCTCCAATACTTTATCAAAACATCGTATCGCTTCTTTGTATTTTTTTAACATATCAAAAGCAATTCCTTTGTTTTTCCATGCTTCCATATTCTTTGAATCAATTTCCAAACATTTCGAATAATACTCTACCTGATTTATCGGGTCTTTTTCTTTATATCCTAAATCAAACCATTCTTGTTGTTTTCATTATTATTATTTTACCCCTGATATATTATTTAACTTTATAGCTCATTCATATATTTTGAAACGCTCATTCGTTCTGAATGAGCTATCCGAAAACTTCATTTTCTATCGGATGTCCCTTCTCATACAATACAAATATCATTTTTCTTTCATAATTTCGACATTCTGGCGTCCATCTATTCACTTCCGTATCAAAATCATCAAATACCGTCTGTTTTAAACTTTTCTGTAAATATTCAAAATATTGCTTTTTGATTCTACGACTATATATATGAAGTAATTATATGAGGTGATTGATGGATAGCGGTAGCTATCACACTATTATTGATTTTTTTTTAGTTATCTTTGAAAGTCAAGTATAAATCTATATCCCAACAAAAAAAATTCCTGCCCCATCATAAAACCACTATGCAGCAATAAAATAGAATTATTTAACTTAATCTACAAACCAATTTTATGATTTTTATCCATAATTTAAAAATATCAAAAAATAAATCCTAAAAATTCTTATGAAAATCACTCATAAAAATTCTACACAATGTTTAAATATAGGAAAAAAAATATATAGTTAAATCCTATTAACTCAGATTGATAAAATAATAAAATAAATTTTCTATATAAAATATAGTGTGTTATAGATATTTTAAATAAATATATATTCTATATAGGTAAAATATATATATATATATATTTAAGATCTATTAAGGGGCATGAGTGAATTGATACAATATGAATTATATGAATTCACTCAATGAATGAAATTCCATTCATAAAATCTTGACAGAGAAACTAAAAAATTTCTCTAAGGTAGTATATTCATATGAATATATAGATTATATATGAATATATAGGTTATATATTTATATATTTACTATATTCTCATATATATTATATATAGGTAAATTATATATAATATTGCATTATATCATATAATGCCGATGTCGGCAAATTATCTCAATTTAAAAATTATAACAAATCTAACCATGAGTAAAAAATCAATAGCATTAGGAATGATACTAATAATGTTAATACCAAACATTATGGTAATTACTGCAACAGAACCAACAATTCAAAGCAGTACAGTACCATCTATAAATATTACAATAGATGGCGCTTATATTGGAATAAATGGATTCACAATGACGCATGCAGGCGGAGATACTATTGAGCATGCATTATACAATCCATCAGGAACTCGAATTGACGCATCCGATTGGAGCAACATGACTGTTTTAATTAATAATGTTGTGACAGGATGGGAAGCAGGAAGTAGAGGAGATAGGGCACGATTGAGTTTCAGTCGTACAAAATTTGACGGTACAACACTCACTTCTGGACAAGTTGTAAATTTTGCAGAAGGTTCTTTAATAGAATTTGCATTTTGGCCAAGTGATACAGTATTTCAATCAGGTGATGTAATCACAGTAATGCATACACCAAGTAATACAGTATTACTATCTCACGAAGTTCAAGAAGCACCCATTACACCGCCATTTGATGCAACTCATACAATTCTTCATATAGGAGATTTACATGGACGCATTGATCCAAACATGGCACGAATTGCAACTATTGTAAATGCGGTTAAGGCAGAACAACCAAATACAATTGTTGTAGATGCAGGAGATACTTTACATGGAGTTCCAATTGCAAATCATTATGAAGGAGAGTCTGTTATTGATGCAATGAATGCTGTTAGTTTTGATGCAATGGTTGTTGGAAATCATGACTTTAATTTTGGATCAGAAACTCTTCTTGAAAGAGCAAATGAATCAAATTTCCCAATACTTGGTGCAAATATAAGAAATACTACAACAGGTGCAGATTTTCTTCCAAGATATACAATTGTAGAATCTGGTGGATTGTCAATAGGGATTGTAGGACTTACTGAAGAAAGCACACCAGCAGGAACTCATGCAAGAAATACAGTAGGACTTGAATTTTTAAATGTTGCAGGAGTTGTGCAAGAAATTGTAACTGATATAGAAAATAGAACTGATGTTATTGTAATGTTGGCTCATATGAGTAGGGAAGAAGAACTTAATGCACTTAATGCAGTAAGTGGAAAGATTATAGCATCTATAAGTGCAGATACACATACAACAACAGTTGATGTAATAGACGGTGTAATACTTGCAGATTCAGGCGAACATGGAAGAGTAATCGGAAGATTGGATCTCATAATTGAAAATGGAGTGGTAGTGGATCATTTACATACATTTATACCTATTAATGATGCTGTGCCAATTAATCCAGCAGTGGATGCAATTATTGAATCATATAGAGCAGGAATAGATGCGATAATGGGTGAAGTAATTGGAACTACAACAATAGAGCTTGACAGAAGGGGACTTGAAACAAATCTTGGAAATCTTGTTGCAGATGCAATGCTTGACAATTCATATGCAGATGTCGTAATACAAAATGCTGGTGGAATTCGTGCAACAATAGATGTTGGAGATATCACTGTTGGAGAAGTTACAGTTGCACTTCCATTTGAGAATTATATTGTCACTTTAAATCTCACAGGTGCAGAACTTAAATCTGCATTAGAACATGGTGTAAGCAATTATCCAAGCGTACATGGAAGACATCTTGTTGTGGCAGGAATTAATTTCACATTTAATCCAAATGAGCCAGCAGGATCTCGAATTGTTGATGTTTTTGTTGAAGGTGAGCCAATTGACATGGATGAAATTTATTCAATTGCTACAAATTGTTTCCTTGCAGCAGGTGGGGATGATTATGATATGTTTGTAGGAAAACCTATTAATGATTCAAGAATTCTTTTAAGAGATGCTGTAATGGATTATATTCGTGATATTGGTACTGTGGATGTACGAGTTGATGAAAGACTTCAAATAGTGGATGCGATGCCACAAGAACCCATCGAACAAAGAAATGTAATCTTCATACACCCAGACGGAACAGCACAATCTCATTTCACAGCTGCACGATTACTTCATTATGGACCAGATGGAACACTTAATTGGGACGCAATGCCACACACCGCAATCTCAAAAGTGCATATAAACAACAGTCTTCAAGCAGGTTCAGTTGGTGGTGCTGTTGCACATGCATCAGGATATAGAACAGATTTCAATTATTATGGATTGGACACACAATCACAACCATTAACCACTTTAATGGAAGATGCAGACTATGCAGGTTTCTCAATCGGTCTCGTAAATTCAGGAAGTATCACAGAACCTGGAACTGGTGTATTTGTTGCACAAGTTGAAAATAGAGGAATGCATGAGAGAATAGCACTTCAAGTATTTGAACAAATGCCTGATGTAGTTTTGGGTGGCGGAGAACGATGGTTCTTACCAATAGGCACAATGGGGCGACATGGAGAAGGTAAAAGAACAGATGGCAGAAACTTAATTGATGAAGCCAGAGCTCTTGGATACACAGTCGTATTCAATGCAACTGAACTTGAAAACATTCCAGCAAACACTACAAAGCTATTGGGATTATTTGCAACACATCATATATTCAATGCAAAAGGCGAATGCGTATTAGAATCAGAAGGATTGCCATTATACAAAGAAGGTGCACCAACAATTGCAGAAATGACAGAAGTTGCAATCGATATACTTTCAAGAAATGACAGAGGATTCTTCCTTGTCACAGAAGAAGAAGGTACTGACAACTTTGCAAACCGAAACAATGCAGAAGGCACAATTGAAGCTGCAATTAGAGCAGATGATTCAATTGGAATTGCACTTGACTTTGCAGATACAAATTCAAATACTTTAGTTTTAGTAGCATCTGACAGTGAAGCTGGCGGACTTGCAATAGCAGGAGGACTTCCAGAATGGACTCCAGCAGGCGTACCACTTCCAGAGCGAAGCCCAAACAGAACAGGAGTTCCAGAAGGCGGACCAATCGATGGTGTTGGCGGAACAGGTGGAATTCCATTTGAAACACCTTGTGGATTTACCTTTGGAATTGCATGGGCAGGCAGACATGATTATGCAGGCGGTACTATTATTAGAGCACAAGGACTCAATGCAGAATATGTTAGTGGCACACTTGATAACACTGATATATACTACATTTTAAGGGGAACTTTACTTAATGAAGTAATAGAACTTCCAATAGAAATACCTATAATTCCAACAAGTGAACAAAGAAATGTAATCTTCATTCACCCAGACGGAACTGCACAATCCCATTTCACTGCAGCACGATTACTTCATCATGGAGTGGATGGCTCACTTAATTGGGATGATATGTCTCACATGGCAATTGCGAAAGTTCATATAGATAACAGTCTTCAAGCAGGTTCAGTAGGCGGTGCTGTTGCACATGCATCAGGATATAGAACAAACTTCAATTATTATGGATTGGACACACAAGGGCAACCATTAAGAACTCTAATGGAAGATGCAGACTATGCAGGTTTCTCAATTGGTCTCGTAAATTCAGGAAGTATCACAGAACCTGGAACTGGTGTATTTGTTGCACAAGTTGAAAACAGAGGAATGCATGAGGAAATAGCACTTCAAGTATTTGAACAAATGCCTGATGTAGTTTTGGGTGGCGGAGAAAAAGCATTTTTACCAATGGGTACAATGGGACGACATGAAGAGGGCGGAAGAACAGATGGCAGAAACTTAATTGACGAAGCCAGAGCTCTTGGATACACAGTCGTATTCAATGCAACTGAACTTGAAAACATTCCAGCAAA